>CAXBIJ010000372.1:0-3158 GCA_963975675.1 uncultured Maribacter sp.
ATGTGCTTTATGAGCGCGAGAAATATCCTGAAGATTTAACTGAAAAAGATATTGAATTACATGCTGCACCAGCAACGCGTGGGCATATGATTGATTTTTTAAACGCTATTGAAAAAGGAACTAAGCCTATTGCTGATATTGAAGAAGGACATATTTCAACAGCTAGCTGTATTTTAGCAAACTTATCTATGGATTTGAAAAGACCATTGATATATGAACCAAATAGTAGAACAATATTAAACGACCCTGAAGCAACTGCACTATTACAAAGAGCGTACCGTGGCGATTGGGAACACCCACACCCTGATACTGTTTAAACTACTGTAGTTTTTTAGTAGAGTCTCTTACTAGTAAACTTGTCTTTACCGTTTTAGTTTCATAAGGTAAACCAGGCGTTTTTATTCTATTAATCAATAGTTTAGCGGTAAGCTCACCTATGTATTTCCCATGCTGACTAACCATGGTTAGCGATGGTGTTACATATTTAGATAACTGCCCGTTGGTGAAGCCTATTATAGAAATATCGTTAGGTACATTATAGCCCCTAGCTTTTACAACTTCTAATACTTTTACAGCTGTAATTTCATCTAAACCGATGATACCTCCTATTGTTTTATAATTAAGTAAAAATGACATCAACATATCTAAATCGTCTTTCGCCGAAAGGTTGATTATCAACTTAGGATCATAAGGTATCTCAAATTCTTCAAGAGCCTTTTTGTACCCTAAGAGCCTTAATTTACCAACACTAGAACTACCCGTAGGGTTGACTACGGAGATATTACTACAGCCAATATTAATTAAATGCTTCGTAGTTTTATAACCTGCTTCAAAATCATCAACCACTACTTTATCGCATTCTATTGCATCTGTAACACGATCAAAAAGTACTACAGGTATATCATTGTTAATGATGTCTTTTAATGCTTCGTGTTTATTATCATTCTGGGTTTCTTCTGCCAATGAAATAATAAGTCCGTCTACGGTTCCCGAATCAAAAAATTCTAAGGTTTTACTTTCTTTTGAGCTAGATTCATCACTAATACAACTGATGATATTATACTCATTCTCATTCGCCACTTTTTCAATACCGTACAATACTTGAACAAAGAAGTAATTTAAAATATTGGGTACGACCACACCAATTGTATTAGTGCTTCTATTCAATAAATTGAGTGCAAGTCTATTTGGCTTATAATGCTTTTCTTTTGCGTATTCTTGAATCTTTAATTTTAATTCGGCACTTATTTCATGACTGTCATTTACAGCTTTTGAAACCGTAGAGATAGAAACATTAAAATGCCCAGCAATATCTTTTAAGGTTACTTTTTTCATATGTCATTTCTTAAAAGGAAATAGGTATAAACCTGCTTCTATATTTTAAAGCAAACTGTCCCTAATGGAAAACCAAGGGACAGATTACTTCATCATTTTTGATGCTAAAACTACTTACGTATTTTATTGATACCGTTAGTATTTAATCAATTAAATATATTGATTGATAATATTCTCGAACAACTCTTGTTTACCACTCTGTAATTCTAACTCACCATTTTCTTTTGCGATAGTGTAAAGATCTTTCAAGTTTAATTTACCGTTCTCAAAATCTTTTCCTTTACCTGCGTCGAAAGAGCTATATCTTTTTTCACGTAGCTTGTTATACGATGAAGATGCAATTATTTTATCTGCAGTAAGTAATGCTCTAGCGAACGTATCTGCCCCACCGATATGCGCATGAAATACATCATCTAAGTCGGTACTGTTTCTTCTGATTTTTGCATCAAAATTAACACCACCACCTTGCAACCCACCAGCTGCCAAGAAAACTAACATCGCTTCTGTTGTTTCCTGAATATTGTTCGGGAACTGATCCGTATCCCATCCGTTTTGATAGTCACCTCTATTGGCATCTAAACTACCTAACATACCTGCTTTAGCCGCAACAGCTATTTCATGTTGAAACGTATGCTGCGCCAAAGTAGCGTGATTTACTTCGATATTCATTTTAAAATCATTCTCTAAACCATATTCTTTAAGGAAGCCTATTGCAGTTGCAGAATCAAAATCGTACTGATGCTTCATTGGTTCCATAGGTTTTGGTTCGATAAAGAAATTTCCCTTAAAACCTTGGCTACGAGCATAGTCTCTAGCCATAGTTAAAAATTGTCCCATGTGATCCAATTCACGACCTAAGTCAGTATTCAAAAGAGACATATAACCTTCTCTACCACCCCAGAACACATAATTTTCACCACCTAAAGCAATAGTTGCATCTAAAGCCAATTTTATTTGACCACCTGCTCTTGCCAATACATTAAAATCTGGATTGGTTGCTGCGCCATTCATGTACCTTGGATTAGAAAAACAGTTGGCCGTACCCCAAAGTAATTTCTTCCCTGTTTCTTTTTGCTTCTCCTTTATATAATCAGTAATGGTAGACAATCTCTTTTCAGATTCTGTAAACGTTGACCCCTCTTGAATTAAATCAAAATCGTGAAAACAGAAATAGTCAAATCCTATTTTATCAAAAAATTCAAAAGCCGCATCTGCCTTATCTTTAGCTGCTTGTATGGCATCTGAAGATTTATCCCACTCAAAATTTTGCGTACCAGGACCGAACGGATCAGAACCCTGACCACAGAAGGTGTGCCAATATGCTGTTGAAAATTTAAAATGATCTCTCATGGTCTTACCCGCCACAACCTGATCAGGATTATAATATTTAAAGGCCATAGGATTATCAGATTCCTTTCCCTCAAATTTAATTTTATCTATCCCTTTAAAATACTCCTTGTTTGCCATTTTGTTGATTTTATTATTTGTTCAAAATTAATTCCAATTCATTTTTCCAAGTGGTATAAGCTTCTTGGTATGCTGTCTTATCTGCTTTCGGACTAAACGTCATTACGTAATCATTATCTAAGATTGTTTTACCAAATGCCTCAAAATCACCTTTATGTAAATTTGCTGCTCTGGCTGCGCCAATTGCACCTGTGGTATTGTAGATTTCTATATCGTAGCCTATTAACGTAGCAACAGTCGTTGAGAAAATTTCAGAACGAAAAAGATTATCGTTACCTGCTCTCATTACATTGACTTTTATTCCATCAGATTCCATTATTTCCATGCCATATACAAAGGAGAATGCGATACCTTCT
>CAXBIJ010000373.1:0-3151 GCA_963975675.1 uncultured Maribacter sp.
CATTTTGTGGGATAATAATACTACTATATAAAATTACGTTAGTTATTCTAAAATTTTCTATCGATTGTAAAGGTATTTTGTAATTTTACATTACTTACATTAATTTTAATAAAATATACTATTGAATCCAAAGATAGACGAGCTTAACTGGAAAATACTGAGGCAGCTACAGAATAATGCAAGAGAATCGTTCGCCAATATTGGGCGTACAGTAGGGCTTACCGCACCTGCTGTAGCTGAACGAGTAAAAAAAATGGAGGACTTAGGTATTATCTTAGGTTATAAAGCTTCAGTCTCTCATGCACTAACGGGTCATCAATTAAAGGCTATCATAACACTTAGGGCTTTTATGGGTAAGTTAAAACCTTTCTTAGTAGTGGTGCCCACTTTGCATGAAGTCATTAATTGTTATAGAATAACAGGAAACGAGAATATTGTTATGGAAGTGGTGTTGCAAGATCAATTTCACCTTGAAAAATTTATTGATCAACTTATTCAATATGGTGAAACTAGAACGCATATTGTGTTATCACAAGTAATTTCAAATGCCCCTATGCATAAAATAAAATAGATTTGATGGTGTTCAATATTTAATTATTTTTATTAGGCCTCATGAAATCTAAATCTGATTATGAAGCTTTTAAAAAGGTAAGTGATCCTTAAGAAATTAAATTTTTGGCTAGATTTTTGATGCAAATTAAATGATGAAAAAAATACTATTCTTTGCTTTGGTTTTTATCTCAACCACAAGTTTTTCTCAAGAAATGAGATTATTAAAAGGTGCGATTACAGAAAATATAGTAGTGAGTGATTCTTTAAAAGAAACATTATCACTCTATTTACCCTCAACTTTTGAAGTTCAGAAATCTTGGCCAGTAATTTTTGTATTTGATATGAAAGGCAGAGGTAAGGCTTCCGTTTCTATGTTAGTAAATGCTGCAGAAAAAGAAGGATATATTTTAGCGAGTTCAGATAATGTAAATGATTCTTTATCCATTTCTAAAAATGTTCTAATAGCAAATAGAATGTTCAATGCTTTAATAAATATAGTGCCTATCGCTAAGAATCGTACTTATACGGCTGGTTTTAGCAGTGGAGCCATGTTTGCATCAATTTTACCAACGTTTATTAAAGAAATAAAGGGTGTCGTTTCTATAGGAGCCTCTGTAGGCAACATAGAAATTTTGAACTCAAAACAGACTTTTCAGTTTATAGGAATTGTAAATAGGTCTGATTATAGTTTTAGAGATATGCTTGATACGCAACAAATTCTAAATAAATTAAAGTTTTCGAATCAATTATTGGTTTTTGATGATGACCGAATTTTACCTGATGTTAATACTTTAGCTAGTGCTTTTAGAATGTTAACCTTAACAAGTATGGCTAAAGGAGATGTTGTTCGCAATGATAGTTTTATCGCAGAGTCATATGGGCAATTTTTAAGTAAAGCAAATTCATTTGTTTCGAATGATAAGCCGATTTTAGCCAACTACCTATTGTTAGATATTAAGAAAGTTTTTAACCCATTAATAGATTTAGATTCACTTAAAATATCTCAAAAGTCTTTGCGTCGTAGTGCTTCTTATAAAAAAGCAAATAGAAGTCAGAATAGTTATTTCTTGAAAGAATCCTTTTTAAAGGGAGATTATAGTTATTTTTTAGAGGAGGATATTATCACATATAACTATGCTAACCTAGGATGGTGGAAATATAAGATGGAAGATTTATCGAAACTTGATAAAAGTGCTACGCTTTACGAGCGCCAAATGTCAAGTCGTTTAAGGGGATATATAAATGCACTAATTTCTGATAATATTGACTTCGTTTCGGCAGATAAGAATGTCGATTTAGAGGCATTGAATTTATTGTACATGATTAAAACCATTACAGATCCATTAGAATTTACTTCATTTTTAAAAATTATTTCTATAAGCTCTAAAATGGAAGATTATGGTACCGCATTATTCTATTTAGAAGAGCTTTTGAAAAATGGGTATACTAACAAAAGTGAATTGTACGAACTTGAGAATACTGCTTTATTTCGAATTACACCCGAGTTTAATTCGCTGATTGAAAAGTACTTGAAAAATGCACGTTACGAGATTATTGAACAGTAAGATGAGGAACTTGCTCTAAATTCCAATCGATGACCAGGCCTTTGGCTAATGATTCGGTAATTTTTTTACCATATAATATTTCGCATAAATATAATGCAGCTTCGAAACTTTTTGCACCCCCGGCAGAGGTAATGTACTTACCATCGTGAACAAAAAGCACATTGTCCTTAACATCAAGACTTGGAAACATTTTTTTATAATTCTCAACATCACTTGGAAAAGTAGTCGATGCAACGGAATCTAATATTCCAGATTTAGCTAAAAGAAATGCACCATCGCAATGGCTGGTCATATAAAGTGAGGTTTTATCGATTTTCTTAATAAAACTTAACATGGTGGTGTCTTTTAGATCTTTACCCATAGAATGCTCAGCACTAGGTACCACTAGAATGTCTATGTTCGGTAAATCATCTTTTGTGTAATCAAAGTCTGGTAGAATGCGAACACCTTCGAAAGTGGTAATCGGTTTAAGCGTGTTTGCTACGGTAAACGTATTCATCACTTTAATACCTTCTCTAAACTTGGTATGTTGAAAAATATCGAAAGGTGCGGTAAATTCTGTATTAAAAGTTCCATCCATAATTAAAAATGCCACGTTATAACGCTCAGCATCTAGTTCAGGCAAAACTCTTTTGTCTTCGTGTAAAGGTTCTTTTGTTGGCTTTTGTTGCTCACAACTCAATGTAGCGAGAAGTAGAAGTATAAAAAAGTATCTAAGATTCATAAGAATAGTTTTAAGATGTAAAGTACGATTATATACAAAAAAGGTACAATGAATAAATTGTATTTTTGAAACGTAAACGAAGCATGATGAAGGTATTTGTAATTATTGCAGTAATGTGTGTGTTGATTTCTTGCAAGCAGGAAAAGAAATATCATGACGCAGGTCAAGATAAAAAGATGTTGGTTACATCAGATAAACTGGCGGATATTTTGAAGTTTCAAGAAAAGTTAAATATTGAATTTAAAGACCCTGAAACTTCCCCATTAGCAGATAGGTTTCGAATAAATTTTGAAAGACTAGATTTTTTTCA
>CAXBIJ010000374.1:0-3149 GCA_963975675.1 uncultured Maribacter sp.
ATAAACCCCCCACCGCTAATATTTCCTGCTCGTGGGTATGCTACTGCAAGCGCTAATTGCGTACCGACCATAGCGTCAAAAGCATTACCTCCTTGTTGCATGATGTCACTGCCTATTTTTGAGGCTTCTTCGCGTGCAGAAACGACCATGGCTTTATCGGTAACAGTGCCTGTTGGACTGGCAGGGTTCTCTTTGCAACTGCTGAAGCATACGAATGCCCCTAGTAATAAAGCTAATTTTATTTGGTTCATAAATGGTTGATTTAATAGTTTAATTAAATAATGTTAATATATTTTTTATTAATGATATAGCTATTTTTTTTCTAATAATGAAATAAATTTTTGCTTCGAAAAGGTAATTAATTGTTCGAAGAATTCTGTGAACTCTTTTTCAAAATCATCATAATGTTCCTCTAAGTCTAAAATAGCAAAATTCATATTAGATTTATTTTTAGTTCTACGATTCATACCATTAAGCACCCGAGCAATACCTTCCATTTTGGAGTAATTGTAAATCCAATTATCAGTAATCATGTAAGGCATCATTCTTCGTACGCCGTCAGGTAAAATTTCATAATTATCTTCTAGAAGGTCATAAAAATCATCAACAAAAATATCCAAAGGTATATCTGAATATTTAGACCAATTTTTTGCTAAATAATGGTCATAATAGATATCTACAATTACCCTACTGTAATGACTATAATTTGCATGTAGTCGTTTGCTACTGATTTTGGGTATTTCATGGGTGTCGGTATAGGTATCAATAAAACGATGCAGTTTAATTCCCTTTTGAACTTTTTTGGGTAAATGGTCAAATTTATTACCACGAATACTGTCGGCTATAAAATTACCAATTGTAATTTCTTTATCATTAAAGGATAGATATATATGCGCTAAAAAGTTCATTCGCCTAATTTATACTTCGTAAATCGAATTTACAAAGAAGGACCATAGTGGTAAGTACTAACCCTTTATATTTGCAAAAACTTATTAAGAATATATGACACTAATAAAATCTATTTCAGGAATACGAGGAACAATTGGAGGAAAGCCTGGGGATAATCTTACCCCGATTGATGCAGTTAAGTTTGCCGCATCTTATGGTATATGGTTAAAAGACTATTCTAAAAAGGATAAATTAAAAGTGGTTATAGGCCGTGATGCACGATTATCTGGAGAAATGATTCAGAACCTTGTGGTTTCTACTTTGGTAGGTTTGGGTATCGATGTTATTGATTTAGACCTCTCTACAACACCAACAGTTGAAATAGCAGTGCCTATGGAGAAAGCTGATGGTGGAATAATATTGACTGCAAGTCATAATCCAAAACAATGGAATGCACTTAAGTTATTAAATGAAAAGGGTGAATTTTTAGATGCTGCACAAGGTGCAAAAATCTTAGAGATTGCTGAAAAGGAAGATTTTGATTTTTCTGATGTTGATGATTTAGGAGAAATTACACGGAACGATAGCTATATTGATATTCATATTGATGAAGTTTTAAACCTTTCTTTGGTTGATGCCGAAGTAGTGAAAAAAGCCAAATTTAAAGTTGTAGTAGATGGTGTTAACTCAACCGGTGGAATTGCTATTCCTAAGCTTTTGAAAGAATTCGGAGTAGAAGTGGTGGAATTATACTGTAAACCAACAGGGCATTTTCCTCATAACCCAGAGCCTTTAAAAGAGCATTTAACCGATATAAGCGATTTGGTAGTAAAAGAAAAAGCTGATTTCGGAATTGTAGTTGACCCAGATGTTGACCGTTTAGCATTCATAAGTAATGATGGTGAGATGTTCGGGGAAGAATATACCTTGGTTGCATGTGCAGACTATGTACTTGGTAAAACAAAAGGGAATACCGTGTCTAACCTTTCTTCATCTCGTGCATTACGTGATATTACTCAAAAACATGGTGGTACGTACGAAGCTGCTGCAGTTGGTGAAGTAAATGTGGTAACTAAAATGAAAGCTAACAAGGCTATTATTGGAGGTGAGGGTAACGGTGGTATCATTTACCCAGAAAGTCATTATGGTCGTGATTCTTTAGTTGGAACGGCATTGTTTTTAATGCTGATGGCAGAAAAAGGTGGTACAGTTGCAGAACTTAGGGCGAGTTACCCTAGTTACTTCATGAGTAAGAAGAAAATTGAATTGACCCCAGGTTTAGATGTAGATGGTATATTAAAATCAATGGCTGAAAAATATGCTAAAGAGGAATTATCTACCATTGATGGTGTAAAAATAGATTTTGCTGAGAATTGGGTTCATCTTCGAAAGTCGAACACAGAACCAATCATTAGAATATATACAGAAGCTAAGAGCCAAACCGAGGCAGATGGTTTAGCGAACAGAATAATTGGAGAGATTAAGAAGATTGCTGGTATTTAAGGTAGTTTACGCTCTAAATAGGTAGTTCTAACAATTTTAGAAGTTTTATGTTCCCCTGTATGGTTCCATCCAGGGGGCATAAAAACATAGAATATTTTGTTTTTTAACCCAGGAGCTTGGGCAATATCCTTAGCCAGAGCAATTATTTCGCCGAAGTAAACATCGAAAAAACTTCCACTATTAACCTTTCGAGTTATACCGTATTCAGGTTTAATTTCTGTTTGTTCTTCTTGGTAGGTGTCAAATACTCTATCCCATATATTTAATAAATTACAGAAATTAGTATCTAAATAAAGCGGATTCCTAGCGTGGTGTACTCTGTGGTGAGAGGGGGTTAGCATTATTTTATTCAAAAATCCAAACCGTGCATCCTTAATCATATTTTCTCCTACATGAATAAATGCACCATAAGTACCATCAATAAACATTATTAAAAAGAGCATTACAGGTTCAACGCCCAAAAGCAAGCATACTGTTGTCCTAATTATGTCTGCATATGGTGCTTCAAGAAAAAAGTGTGCATAGGTCACAGATAAATTCATGTCTTCGGGTGCATGATGTGTAGAATGCAGGCACCAAAACAACCGTACTTTGTGGCCTAGATAATGATAAATAAAATGGCCAAACTCCCAAACTATATAGCCATAAATAAACCAATACCACTTAGATTCTGTGTTAATTAGGGCATAAGGTTCTAGCCAGCCAATTAATAGTGTGACCATTGCAATTGCAATAAATCGACCAACAAATCTATTGAA
>CAXBIJ010000375.1:0-3135 GCA_963975675.1 uncultured Maribacter sp.
AGATTTAATCAAAGGTGTTAAAATTGGTCTATTCGTACTATCAACAGGGGTAGGTACGGTTACAATATAATAATTACATTCTTCAATATCTTGCAAATGATATGAGCAATAAAGTCCGACTTCTTTTCCTGGTTTTGCTACCAATGCATTTTGCAACACTTCATTCGAAACTTCAAGGGTACTATCTAAACCCGATTGTAATTCCATTATTCTTTTTTCATTAATATCAAACCCCACAACTGGATATTTTGTAGCGAATAGACGAGCTAAAGGCAATCCTACATAGCCTAAGCCAATTATTGCAATTTTAGTTGAAGACATATATTTATTATTTTAAAATGTTATTATTTTTTCCCAATTTGAAAATATTCAAATCCTGTATTTTTCATTCGCTCATGATTATATTGATTTCTGCCATCAAAAACAACAGGCTGTTTAAGCTGTGTTTTAAGTTCTTCAAAATCTGGTGACCTAAACTCTTTCCATTCGGTTAAAAGAATCATTGCATCAGCATTTTGTAACGTCTCATATTTAGAATTAAAATATGTTATATTAGGAATATCCTTCAAGTAAAAATGTTGTGCTTCGTCCATAGCCTTAGGGTCATACGCCTGAATTTTTGCGCCTCGTCTTACTAATTCTTTAATAATATAAATTGAAGGGGCTTCTCTCATGTCATCTGTCTCAGGCTTAAATGCCAAACCCCAAATGGAAAATATTTTGTTCTTTAAATCTTCTCCAAATCTTTTGATTACTTTATTGGCAATAACCAATTTTTGTTTGTTATTTACTTCTTCTACAGAGGTTATTAATTTGGCATTGTAGCCATGTTCTTCAGCTGTTTTTTGAAGAGCTTTCACGTCTTTTGGAAAACAAGAACCCCCATAACCGCTTCCTGGATATATAAAGCTATAACCAATCCTGCTATCGGAGCCTATGCCAATTCTTACTCTATTTACATCTGCACCTACCAATTCACAAATATTTGCAATTTCGTTCATGAATGAAATTTTAGTTGCAAGCATAGCGTTGGCAACGTATTTTGTCATTTCAGCTGAGCGTACATCCATAGTAATTAGTCTGTCCATACTACTTCTAAAGAATGGAGAATATAAGGCTCTCATTTTATCTTGTGCAGTTTCATTATCTGAACCAATTACCACTCGATCTGGTTTCATGAAATCGTTAATTGCGTCTCCTTCTTTTAAAAACTCTGGATTAGAGACGACATCAAATGAAATGTCGACTTGCCTTTTATCTAATTCTTTTTGTATTGTATAACGCACCTTATCTGCGGTACCTACAGGTACTGTTGATTTGTCAACTACAATTAATGAATGTTGCATGTGAGTTCCAATTTCTTTAGCAACTTGAAGAACAAATTGTAAATCTGCAGAACCATCGTCTCCCATTGGTGTGCCAACGGCAATAAAAGCAATATCACATTTTTCTAAATTTTCAGAAAGTTTGGTACTAAAGTTCAGAGTTTTATTCTGAAAATTACGAATAACCATAGCTTCTAATCCAGGCTCATATAGAGGTATAATACCTTTTTTAAGATTCTCTATTTTTTTTATATCAACGTCAACACAAGTAACTGTGTTACCCATTTCTGCAAAACAAGTTCCGCTAACAAGGCCTACATAGCCTGTTCCTATTACCGTTAAGTTCATTTTATTTTTTCAAATTTTTCCAATACCAAATAATAGCCTCTTTAAGGCCATTCTCAAGGTTATGTGAAGGATTGTAGCCTAATAATTTTTTTGCTTTTTCTATTGATGCCAAAGAGTGGGGTACATCACCTTTTCTAGATGGACCATAGGTGATATTAACATCCATTATATTTGGGTCAAATTGGGATAAATATTTTTTCAGCAGTAATACTAAATTATTTAAATCAATTCTATCACCGCAAGCAACATTATATACTGTGTTGATAGCCTCTTCTTTTTCTGTTAACATGGCTCGAACATTCATTTGAACTACATTATCAATATATGTGAAATCTCTTGAATACGATCCATCTCCATTAATTGTTGGGGATTCTAAATTCATAAATTTCATTACAAATTTGGGGATAACTGCGGCATAAGCACCGTTAGGATCTTGCTTTCTTCCAAAAACATTAAAATATCTTAGTCCAATAGTTTCTAGACCATAGGTTGTACTAAAAACTTTGGCATATAATTCGTTTACATATTTAGTAATAGCATAAGGTGAAAGAGGTTGTCCTATAATGTCTTCAACTTTTGGTAAATTTTTAGAATCACCATAAGTAGATGAACTTGCAGCATAAATAAATCGTTTTACTTTTTCATCTCTTGCGGCTACCAACATATTAAGAAAGCCTCCAACATTTACGTCATTGGAAGTAATAGGGTCATTAATAGATCTTGGTACAGAACCTAAGGCAGCTTGGTGCAAAACATAATCCACGTTAGAACATGCGTCCCTACAAACTTCTATATTTCTAATGTCACCTTCTATTAGACGATAATTTGGATTTTTAAGGAAAGTACTTAAGTTTTCAATTCTGCCAGTTGAAAAATTATCCAAACAAATAACTTTGTTTCCATTGTTCAATAGCGACTCAGTGATATTGGATCCAATAAAACCCGCTCCGCCAGTTATTAAAATTGTATAATCGGGATTGAAGCCTATTTCTGATATATTCATTAAAATGTTTGATTTTATCTGTGCAAATATCAGGAATTCAATTTTAATCCATAAATGCCAAGCTGATTTAATAAATTAGTAAACAGAGGCATTAACGTATTATTGTCTTATTTATCAAATATTATTAAATACAAGCCACTTTTAATATAAAGTGGCTTGTATTATTTTTTTTGTCATTAATTGAGTTTAATTACTTTTTTAAGTAATGCTTCGTTAGTATTTTTCAAAGATATTTCTAAAATATAAACACCCCCGCTTAAAGTAGATATGTTAAATGATTCTTCTTGCCCATGATTGATTGATATTTCTTTTGAAATTACTAGTTTACCATAAACGTCGTATAAGCTTGCGGTTAATGCTTCACTCATAAATGCATCAAGCACTAAATATAGTGTGCCGTCAGTAACTGGGAGCTTATACGACGTTTATGGTAAACTAGTAATTTCAAAAGAAATATCA
>CAXBIJ010000376.1:0-3127 GCA_963975675.1 uncultured Maribacter sp.
TGTTTGATTTGCCGGACATTCACTGGTACACCTACCACATTCAGTACAGGTATATGCATTTAATAATTGAACCCAACTTAAATCTTGGACGTCTGAAGCACCAAATTTATCTGGTACAGCCGCATCTTCTTCAGGTTCTGCATAAGGATCAGCATCTGGATCCATCATCATACGAACTTCATCGGTTACAGATTGTAAATTTTTAAACTGACCTTTAGGAGTTAACTTACCAAAATAAGTATTCGGAAATGCAAGAAGTATATGTAGGTGTTTAGAATAGTATAAATAGTTGAGAAAAAATAAAATCCCTGCTATATGTAACCACCAAGCAGTGCGTTCAATTACTATTATAGTTGATATGGCTAAATTTTCGAATAATGGAGCTATAAAGCTACTAATTGGAAACGAACCTGCTTTAGCATAATGCTCTGCTCCCATTTGTTGTAATTGATAATCTGCTGCATTCATGGTAAGAAATAAAAACATCAATACCAATTCGATATACAAAATAAGATTACCATCATTCTTTGGCCAACCCGTCATTTCTGGCTTGAAGAATCTTTTTAAACGAATAACATTTCTTCTTATCCAAAAAACTACAACCGCAATAATCACCAATAATGCTAATACCTCAAAGGATGCAATTAGAAAGCTATATACCCCCCCTAATACTG
The DNA here is from genome assembly GCA_963975675.1 of uncultured Maribacter sp. Taxonomy (GTDB): domain Bacteria; phylum Bacteroidota; class Bacteroidia; order Flavobacteriales; family Flavobacteriaceae; genus Maribacter. The sequence goes on from CAXBIJ010000376.1 coordinate 675, forward strand.
AAAACATTCTATGTGTACCAAAAATACCATCTAAAATAATTTCAAGCACCTCGATATTAATTATAACAAAACCAACGTAAACAATAATATGAAGAAAACCTGCTACAGGGCGAACAACCATTTTAGATTGACCTAATGCAATCTTTGCCATATTTTTCCATCGCTGTGGCTTATTATCATTTATAGTAGCCTCTTTTCCAAGGAAGATATTTCGTTTTAATTTTGAAATATTCTTGACAAAAAAACCAACACCAACTATTAGTAGGAGTACAAAAATAATATTAGGGAGATACTGCATAAATTTATTCTTCTATTTTATCAGCTGGGTCTTCTTCTGGTACTGTATAATCCTTTTGTTTTTTACCGAAGACCGAAACATTAACATATCGTTTTGGATTTAAACGGAAATCTTGTAAAAGAAGTTCTAATTCTCTGCTAGAACTATTTAAATTAGAATATAGTTCCTTATCATTCATGAGTAAACCTAAACTACCATCGCCATTTTCAATTTTTCGGGTTACTTTATCTATGCTGGCCATCGTTGATTCTAAACTAGCCAAAGTACGCCCCAAACCTGCTGAGTTCAATGAATCTGAAAGCTTTGCAAAATTTGAAGTAAGTACATCTAAATTCTTAAATGAATTATCTAATTTCTCCTTATTTCCTTCTAAAACAGAATTAAGTGAAGTGGCACTCTGGTTTAAACTTGATATTAAAACATTAAGTCCACCAATAACTTCTTTCAATTCCTTTTTTGTCTTAGAGTCTAAGACAGAATTTACGTTAACCAACACAGAATCAGCACCAGAAATAGCAGATTCGAACTTACGTACTAAAGGAGTCAATTTTTGTTGTGCTAAATCTGTAATACCTGGCCTTGTCTCGGTTTGTAAGGTATCACCTGTCTGCGCAACACCAGTAGCATCGAAAACAGGTCTAATTTGTAATCCCTTACCTCCTATAATTCCAGTATCGTAAAGCTCAACTAGGCTATTTTTAGAAAATTTAAAATCATTACCGACCGTAAAAGTCACTAACAGATTCCCCTGTTCGTCTAAAAACTTAATATCATTAACCTTTCCAACACTAAACCCGTTAATTGAAACGGACGTACCAGATTGCAGACCGCCAACATTCGGATAAACAGCATAAAAAGTTTTACTATTATCAAAAATAGGAGTGGATTTCAAATAACTGAATCCCATGATAAACAAAAGAATACCCCCTATTACAATAATTCCTGTTTTTATTTCTCTAGATAGTTTCAAGCAATTATATTTTTATTACACTCAAAATTAGGAATAATATTCACACTTTAAGGTGTTAATTCAGAAACCTCGTCTAATGCTTGTTTGATAGGAATTCTTTCTCCTAATTTATAAGCAACGATGTACGCTGTTTTATACCCTTTATCTTGTGCCAAAGTTTGCATCATTTTCGCTTCGCGATATGATTTAGTTTCCCCGTACATATAACGATACAAATTTTTATAAGGCTCTTGTGATAAATTTGATAGACCTTTAAAATTAGCTGAAGTTAGTTGCACATTTTTACTACTAGCCATTAACTGAATCTTAAACAAAATTGATTCAACAACGTCTTTTGAAGATATAACCTCTTTTGGTTTAGCTTCATCTACAGGCTTTTCTATAATTTCTTTTACTTCTTCAACTTTTGTAGGAACATCAGTCGATTCTTGTTTTGTTATTACAGCAATTTCTTCTTTAATTGGTAGTGCTTTTGGTTTCTCGATAGATGTTTCTACTGTTTTCAAAGTTGGCTGTACTCCCTCTTTATAATGTAGAATTGCTTTTGCAATAGCACTTCCCATTTCGTTTTGACCTTTACCTGAATTCAAATAGGCACCTTCATCTTTATTAGTTAAGAAACCTGTTTCAACCAAAACGCTAGGCATAAAGGTTTGATGTAGCACAATAAAACCAGCCTGCTTCACTTTTCTATCCGTTCTTTTTAAAGGACTTGCAAAATTCTCTTGAATCATGGTAGCCAATGCAACACTCTGATCTAAAAATTCTTCTTGCATTATAGTAAGTCCAATAACAGACTCTGGAGAATTAATATCATAATCAGCATATCTATTTTCATAATTATCCTCTAAATAAATTACCGAGTTTTCTTTCTTAGCAATTTCAAAGTTTTGCTTATTGGCATGTAGCCCAAGAACAAAAGTACCTGCACCATGTGCATCTGAAGTATGAGAATCGCAATGAACCGAAACAAATAAATCGGCATTTGCCTTGTTAGCTACCTCGCCTCTTACATATAAATCGATGAAAGTATCATCTTTACGAGTGTAAATGACTTTGATATCTTTATTCTTACTTAAAATTTCACCTACCTTCAAAACAATATTCAGTGCAATCTTTTTTTCTAAATAACCATTACCTAAGTTACCAGGATCATGCCCTCCATGACCAGCATCTAACACAACA
>CAXBIJ010000377.1:0-3113 GCA_963975675.1 uncultured Maribacter sp.
CCATTTGATTTTGAGGAAATGCCGGATTCACCATTGGTCCTAACATATTAAAGAATGTCTTTACCCCTAAATCTTTACGGATAGGCGCCACGTTTTTCATTGCAGGATGAAATAAGGGTGCATGCAATACACATATACCTGCTTCATCAATACATTTCTCTAAGAAATCGGATTCATTACTGAATTTAATTCCTAGAAACTCCATCACATTACTACTACCGCATTTAGATGAAACTCCGTAATTACCATGTTTGGTGACTTTCACTCCTGCGCCAGCCGCAACAAAAGAAGCTAATGTTGAAATATTGAAGGTGTCTTTACCATCACCACCAGTACCACATAAATCAATGGGGTTGTAAGCAGATAAATCTACGGCCAAGCACAAATCTAGTAAGGCATCTCTAAAGCCTTCCAATTCTTCAATGGTAATGCTACGCATCATATATACCGTTAAAAAGGCAGCTATTTGACTGGTATTGTAATCACCTTTCGCAATATTGACCAAAATATGTTTTGCGTCTTCCTTGGAGAGTATTTCGTGATTTATAAGTTTATTAAGTGTTTCTTTCATTTTTTAAATAGTATTAAGTAGTTAGTAATGAGCACAAAGAAATCTTTAATATGTTTATTGCTTTGTACTAGTTACTCTTTACTAAGCTTTGAATTTTACCCAATTCCCTAACATTTTTTTTCCATGCGGCGTTAACACCGACTCAGGGTGAAATTGTACGGCACGAACATCATACGTTTTATGACGTAAAGACATAATTTGTCCGTTTTCATCAACAGATGTTACTTCTAAAACTTCGGGTAAATCAGGGTTAACTACCCAAGAATGATAACGACCCACTTCAATTTCACTTGGCATATCTTTAAAAATTATATCATCTACAATAATTTTAATTTTAGTTGCAATACCGTGATACACTTCTTCTAAGTTTATAAGGGAACCACCGAAAACTTCTGCAATGGCTTGTTGCCCTAAGCAAACACCGAATATACTTTTGGTGGGAGCATATTTTGCGATAATTTCTTTTAATAACCCAGCTTCATCTGGTATGCCAGGACCGGGTGATAGGACTATTTTATCAAAAGCGTCAACTTCTTCTAAAGTAAGTTTGTCGTTTCGTTTAACAATAACCTCACAATCAAGTTCTTCTAGATAATGAACTAGATTGTAGGTAAAACTGTCGTAATTATCTATGACTAATATTTTCTTCATCTAAATGTCCTCCGCTATTTCTAGTGCTTTGGTTAAAGCACCTAATTTATTATAGGTTTCTTGTAGCTCGTTTTCTGGGTTTGAAGCTGCCACGATACCTGCACCTGCTTGGTAATGAAGTTCATGGTTTTTGCTAAGAAAGGTTCTAATCATAATGGCATGGTTAAAATTGCCAGAAAAGTCCATAAATCCGATGGCGCCACCATAATATCCACGGCTTGTTTTCTCGTATTTTTCAATGAGCTGCATGGCCATATGCTTTGGTGCTCCACTTAAGGTACCTGCCGGAAAGGTGTCTGCTACTACTTTCATTGTAGAGATATCACTTTTTTTCATGCCGGTTACTTTAGAAACCAAATGTATGACGTGGGAGAAAAACTGAACCTCTCGATAATTTTCTACTTTCACTACATTACCATTTCTACTTAAATCGTTCCGAGCTAAATCAACTAACATAACATGCTCACTATTCTCCTTATCGTCAGCTTTTAATTCCTTAGCAAGTTCAGCATCTTGTTCATCATTACCTGTTCTTTTAAAAGTGCCAGCAATTGGGTGTATTTCTGCTTTTCCATCACTAACAATTAATTGCGCTTCAGGAGAACTTCCGAATATTTTAAAATCACCATAATCAAAATAAAATAAATATGGCGAAGGGTTTACTGAGCGTAAGGCTCTGTATACATTAAATTCATCACCTTTAAATCCTTGCGAGAATCTTCGACTTAAGACCAATTGAAAAACATCACCACGTTGACAGTGTTTTTTGGCCAAATCTACCTGTGCTCTAAATTCTTCATCTTCTAAATTAGATTCTCTTTCGCCATCTATCTTAAAATTATAGGTAGCAAAATTTCGAATGTTTAAGAGTTGCTCTAATTCTGGAATATTATTATCTGCCTCATAACAATGTGCAAAAAGATAGGCTTCATTCTTAAAATGATTAATGGCAATAATATTTTGATACACCGCATAATAGATATCCGGTATATTAATAGTGTCGTCTTTTACCGTTAATTTGACATCTTCAAAATAACGAACCGCATCATATGCCATATAGCCAAAAAGACCGTTGTTAATGAATTTAAAATCGTTTTCATCTGCTTTGAATGCTTTACTAAAAGCATCAATGATTTCGACAACATTTGTTTTTGCATCAATTGAAAATTCTTCAGAGGTTCCATCTGGAAAATTTTTGGTAACCGTTTCGTTTTCAAATTTTATTGAAGCTATAGGGTTGCAGCATATATAAGAGAAACTATTATCATTTGCGTGATAGTCGCTACTTTCTAATAAAATACTATTAGGAAAGCGATCTCTAATTTTTAAATAAATACTTACAGGCGTTAATGTGTCGGAGAGTATTTTTTTGTGATATGTTTTAAATTGATAGGCCATAGGTACTTTTATAAAATAAGGAAGGCTTGTCGTGATGACAAGCCTTTATATAGTTTTACTACAATGATGCTATGCTCACGTTGTTATTCGTAAGTTATTCCACCACCAAGTATTTACAATTAAATTTTTCATTGAGCCTCAAATATATAAAGGAATTTTAAACTTTCAAACTTTGTTTATATGAAAAATAAAATTCCCTTTGATTTATATCAAAGGGAATTAAAATTGTGTATTTATGTTAAGTAATGCCTAAAGCATAAATTCTTAAAGCGCTAAATCAACAACTAAATCAAACTCATCATAGATAGCTTTGTCGCCAAGGTCATCAAAGAAGCTACCAGAACCATATTTAATGTCATATTTAGTTCTATCAACCTTTATAGTAGCAGTTGCTTTATTCTCAAACATAGAAACCACAAGAGTTACAGGCTTTGAAATTCCTTTTATAGTTAAATCTCCAAGGCCTTCACCGGATAAAGTGCCCCAACAACAA
>CAXBIJ010000378.1:0-3094 GCA_963975675.1 uncultured Maribacter sp.
AGGCGGATGGGATTTACACGAGCTAAGAAAGGTACAAGATTTTTATGTTAAAAATGCTTTAGCTTCTGCCACTGATGTTGCTGAAGTAGCATCTATAGGAGGGCATATACAAGAATATCAGATTAAGGTTAATCCTCAGCTCATGCAGCAGTATCAAATTTCATTAAAAGATGTAATAAATGCTGTAAAGGAAACAAATAGAAACGTAGGAGCGAAAACAATTGAGATTAATAGTGCTGAATATCTTATTAGAGGCTTAGGGCTGGTTAAAGAGATAAAAGATATTGAAAACACAGTTGTTGTTGTAAATGATTTTGTGCCATTAAAAGTAAAAGATATTGCAGTTGTTTCTCAGGGGCCAAAAGAACGCCGGGGAATTTTAGATAAAGAAGGTGCGGAAGTTGTTGGGGGTGTGGTTGTTAGTAGGTATGGCTCTAACCCCCAAAAAGTAATAGAATCGGTTAAAGAAAAGATAGCCGAAATGGGTAAGGGTTTACCTTCAAAAAAACTGAAAGATGGTTCAATATCAAAGTTGACAATTGTTCCTTTTTATGATAGAACAGAATTAATAAGTAGTACGCTTGGCACACTTAGTTCAGCTTTATATTTAGAAATATTGATTGCGATTTTAGTCGTTCTGGTTATGCTTCGTAATCTAAGAATATCGATTGTAATTTCTGGTTTATTGCCAGTTGCTGTCCTCATGGTCTTTATTGCAATGAAATTATTCGCAGTTGATGCAAATATTGTTGCGCTTTCAGGTATTGCTATTGCCATCGGTACAATGGTAGATTTGGGTATTATTTTATCTGAGAACATTGTGCGAAAAATAGAGCAAAACAAAAACGAAGGTTCAATCGATGAATTGGTTGTTGCGGGAGTAAGTGAGGTTTCTGGAGCGATTATAACGGCAGGTTTGACAACTATTCTAAGTTTTATACCAGTTTTTGTGCTGACAGGTGAGGAGGGTAGGTTATTTACCCCACTTGCATTCACCAAAACAGTTGCTTTATTAGCTGCAATGTTTTTGTCGTTATTTATTATTCCCCCTTTAATTGCGAAATGGTATGGTTTATCTGAAGTTAAATTTAAGTTCAAAGGCGCTAGCTCTTACCTGTTGGGTGCTGTGGGTGTATTACTTTTATTTTGGGGTTTTTGGGTTGGTTTGATTTTAATAAGTGTGATGATTATTAATTTATTAGAGGGATATGAAATTCTATCACATGAGTATTTTATAAGGATAAGGTTTATTTGGATAGTATCTTCTATTCTCCTTGTCTTAACTTATTATTGGAGGCCATTAGGCTATGATAATAATTTTCTGTCTGACTTTTTCTTTGTGCTTATTTCGAGTATTTCAATTTTAGGAATACTCTACGTTTTTCATAAATATTATGAGTCCATTTTATTATGGGCAATGGCAAATAAATTGAAATTTTTAAGCATTCCATTTCTCTTCTTAATAGTTGGTCTTTTAATGTTTGCAAATATTGGTAAAGAGTTTATGCCGAAATTGAATGAAGGCTCATTTCTTTTAATGCCAACTTCAACGGCACATACGGGTATTTCTGAGAATAAAAAAATATTGCAACAATTAGATATGGCTGTTGCAAGCTTACCAGAAGTTGAAACAGTTGTAGGCAAGGCAGGGCGTGTAAATTCGGCATTAGATCCCGCACCATTATCTATGTTCGAGAATGTTATTATTTATAAACCTGAATATATATTAGGAAAAAACGGTAAGCCACTTTTGTTTAAAACCTCAGATAATGGTCTATTTTACACAAAAAATGGTGAGTTAGTTTCTTCAGGTTCGCGAGTAGCGCAAGATAATTTGATACCTGATTCTGATGGTGAATATTTTAGAAATTGGAGACCCCATGTTAAAAGTGTAGATGATATTTGGCAAGAAATTGTTGCGGTAACAAAGCTGCCAGGCGTTACTTCTGCTCCTAAATTACAACCTATAGAGACAAGATTGATAATGCTTCAAACTGGCATGCGTTCTCCTATGGGAATAAAGGTTTTCGGCCCAGACTTAAGTTCTATCGAAAAATTCGGTTATGAACTTGAAAATGAACTAAAAAAAATTGAAGCGGTTGAGAATGCTTCCGTTTTTTCTGACCGTATAGTTGCTAAACCTTACCTAAATGTCATTTTTGATAGGGAGAAAGCAGCAAAATATGGTTTAAGGATTGATGAATTACAAGAAGTTTTAGAGTCAGCAATGGGCGGAAAGATTTTGACACAAACCATTGAAGGTCGAGAGCGTTATGATGTTACCATAAGATATCCGAGAGACTTAAGAGCTGACCCTAATGATTTAGAAAGTATTTTAATTTCTTTGAAAAATGGAGGGGTTATACCTCTTTCTGAGGTAGCCGAAGTCGTTTTTGAAAAAGGACCTCAAATAATAAAAAGTGAGGATGGTTTTTTAACAGGGTATGTACTTTTTGATAAAAAAGAAGGGTATGCAGAGGTAACCACCGTTGAGGATGTTAAAGATAGAATTGACACCAAAATTGCAAAAGGAGAACTTATAGTGCCTAATGGAGTCAGCTATAGATTCGCGGGTACGTACGAGAATAATATTCACGCAGAAAAAACCTTATCTTTCGTTATACCATTGGTGTTGATGGCTATATTGTTAATACTTTACATGCAATTTAGGTCTTTGACCATTTCAGTTATGATATTTTCTGGGGTGGCGGTAGCTTTTGCAGGAGGGTTTATGATGTTATGGTTATATGGGCAAACCTGGTTTCTTAATTTTGATTTTTTAGGTAATGATTTACGGCAAGTTTTTAATGTAAAAACCATAAACATGAGTGTTGCCGTTTGGGTAGGGTTTATAGCTCTTTTTGGTATAGCTACCGACGATGGGGTTGTGATAGCAACGTATTTGAAACAAAATTTTGAGGAAATTAAACCCACTTCTGTAAATGAAATAAGGTCTGCTGTATTAGTAGCAGGAAAGAAAAGAATAAGACCTTGTCTAATGACAACTGCAACTACATTGTTGGCGTTATTGCCAGTTTTAACAGCCAAAGGTCATGGTAAAGATATTTTAATACCAATGGCAATACCTAGTTTT
>CAXBIJ010000379.1:0-3040 GCA_963975675.1 uncultured Maribacter sp.
AATGGCATTAATTGGTCTACTTTAGGATTTGGCACAAGTGGTTTCGTTCAAGCCATAGAATCTATAGGAGACTACCTCTATATTGGAGGTAATTTTTCTATTGCAGGTACCAAGTCCGTAAATAGAATTGCTAGATTCAATAAAAATACTGAAACTTGGGAAGGCTTAGGTAATGGTCTAAGTGGTAATGTAAATACTATAACTTCAAATGGAACTTATATTTATATAGGGGGTAGTTTTGATACGGCAAGTGATGACGGAAATTTAGATAAAATAGTAAATAACCTAGCACGTTGGAGTGTGGATTCTGGTTGGGAGGCCTTAGGACCGAACACTGATGTAGGAGTAAACGTTAGGGTAAACTCATTAAAATTTACTAATAATAATACAGAACTTATTGTAGGTGGTAATTTCAACAAGGCTGGTAATATCACTACCAATAATATAGCTATTTGGAGTGAAAATATTTGTGAAGAAAACAGTATTATTCCAGAATATCAAATAAATGGTGTATTTGAGAGTGGAAACAATTCCTTAACTGTAAAAGAAGGAGACGAAGTAGTATTAAGCATGCTACCTAATAACCTTTCGTTTTCAATCACTTTACCTAATGGTTCAAAAGTAAATGGTGATTATAATTTAGGTACTATAACTCCTGACCAATCGGGTACGTATATTTACGAAACAAGCAATGGATGTATTGAAAATTTAGAGATTTTAGTACATTCTTCAGTAGAAGTTGATCAAGATAATGATGGTGTGCTTGATGAAGATGATAATTGTGCTAACACACCAACAGGAGATTCTGTTGATTCAAATGGATGTTCTATAATCCCATTAGATAGTGATAATGACGGTGTTTATGATTCTGAAGATGATTGCCCCAATACATTTGTTGGCGAATCGGTTAATGAAAATGGCTGTTCTATTATACCTTATCCGTCAAATCAATTTCAAATAACATCTATAGGAACATCATGTATTGATTCTAATAATGGTTCAATTTCAATTGAATCTATAACCAACGAAAACTTCTTGGCAACGATAACTGGGCCTAATGAAAATATGATATTACCATTTACTGAATTTTTAACTGTTGAAGATTTAGATATTGGAGAATACAACCTTTGCATTTCCTCATTAGAATTTCAAAATTTTAAAACCTGTTCTAAGATAATAATTACAGAACCTCAACCACTAAGTGTACAACTAGACTTTGATTCATTGACCAGTAGTGTCACCTTGAAAATGAACGGTGCCAAAGAATATTCTATAGAAATAAATGGTAAAAGTATACAAACCGATAATCAACTCATAAGCTTACCATTATACGAAGATGTAAATAATGTAAAGGTAAGTACAAATCAATTATGCCAAGGGCAATTTGAAAGTACTGTTGTTTTAGAAAACACATTTTTAATTTATCCTAACCCATTTAAGGAAAGTCTTTCATTAGATTTAAAATCATTGACTTCTGATACAGTTGAAATAGCTATTTTTACAGAAGCAGGAGTTTTAGTTCATTCTGAAACTTATTTAGTTAAACATTCTAAAATTGAACTAAATACCAGTGCATTTAGCTCAGGTATTTATTTTTTAAGATTGAAGAATGATAAAGTAAATAAATCCTTCAAACTAATAAAACAGTGAGAAAAATAGGGTTTTTAATTTTCATAATAATAGCAATCCAATCTTGTGGAGTAGATTCAGATGTTTTAAAATTTGCTAAAAAAAATATAAATTTATTCCTGGTTTTTCCTGAAAAAGATTCTGAATGTACTGGAGGTACTATTGTATCTGAAACGCAGAGTGAGCTAATATTTGAATGGCTTGATGAAAGTAATAATGCTCCTTATATCTTACACTTGACCAATATTTCGAATTCTCAGACAGAATTATATGAAAGTGATACTACAGAGGTAGCCATTATTCTTGAACGAGGAGTAACTTATACTTGGTACGTAACAGGCAAACTTAATAGTAGTAGCGACATTTGGAGTTTCTATAATGAAGGACCAGGACTTGAATCATCAATTCCTTTTCCTGCCACTGCTATTTCTCCTGTTTCTGGTTCATCAATTTCACAGACTAGTACTACCGTTAATTTAATTTGGCGATCAGAAGATTTAGATAACGATATCGTTTCTCATGACCTATATTTTGGTGAAGCAAAAGACCCTGAACTCTATGGCACTGATATTATTGAAACTAGAATTAACGATATCCCAGTTGAGGCAGGAAAAACTTATTACTGGAAAATAGTTACTAAAGATAGTGGAGGTAATGAATCAACCTCTCCTATTTTCACCTTTAGCGTTGGCTTATAAATATAATATTGCCTAAGGTTTAGTTATCTGCTTCACTTCGTTTAAAAAAAATTATTAGTTGTTTATTCGTGCAAAAATAAAAGCCCGATAGAATTTTGTTAATCCTATCGGGCTTTAAAATATTTATTCTACTTATTAAAACTCTAGTATTACAAACTCTGAACGTCTATTAATCGCATGTTTTTCTTCAGGACAATAAGTACTGTCATCACACTCATTTAGCAACATTTTTTCACCATAAGCCTCAGTAATTAATTTAACTTCAGATATTCCTTTAGATAACAAATAGTCTTTAGTTTTATCAACCCTACGCTGCGATAACCAGTCATTATAGGTAGACGCTCCTCTTGAATCAGTATGCGAGGTTATTTTTAATTTCAAGGTTGGTATTTCATTGAAAATCGACACCAACGAATCTAATACAACCTTAGATTTATTGTTCACTACCGATGAATTTAAATTAAAATATATGTTGCCTAATTTCTCTATTCTTGCTTTAATAGCATTTCTTTTATTATTGAGAGCATCTAATTTTGCTTTTTCAGCAGCAGCTAATGCATCTTCCTTTTTTTGTTTTTCAAGTCTTTCAGCCAACAAAACACCATCTCTTAATCTATTCACCTCATTAATAGAATCATTTTGACGTTGTTTTTCCTTTTCTATTGCGGCTAAAAGTTCTAACTTTTCTTCACCTCTTTTAGATAACCCTTTCT
>CAXBIJ010000380.1:0-3040 GCA_963975675.1 uncultured Maribacter sp.
CGAAATAAAATGATAATAGCATCCTGGTACCATATGCAGATACCGTAGCTACAGCTGATGCCATATACCCAAAATAAGGTATGAAAACAAAATTGATGATTAAAGTAATAACAGCTCCTATCATTGCAATGTAAGCCCCAAAAATAGTCTTATCGGTTACTTTGTACCAAACTGATAGATTATGGTATATTCCCAAGAAAAAACTTGCCAGTACAATTAAAGGTACAATTGGCATAGCCTCCCAATATGCCTCGTTTAAAACCAAAAATTGCTTAAGCACGTCGGAGAAAACAACCACAGCAACCAAAATTATACTACCCAAAACCACAAAGTAGTTGGTAATCTGAGCATAAGCCTTTTGCGGATTTTTAGTGTCAGAATGACTAAAGAAAAATGGTTCAATTCCCATTCGGAAAGCCGTAGCAAATAAAGTCATAAACAAGGCTAATTTATAACAGGCAGAATACTTCCCCATTTCACTTTTTGCTATATCTACTGGTAATAATTCTGATAACAAGTAACGGTCAAATACCTCATTTATCGTGAAAGCTATTCCTGCAACCATAACCGGCATTGCATACCCTACCATTCGGGTCCACAAAACAGTATCGAATACATACGGTCGACGTATATAAACTCTAATCATTAATAATAAGGTAACACCACTTGCAATTAAGGTAGAGATCAGTATATACGGTATTTCATAATCTGGTTTGTAAATGGAGTTTAGAAATCCAGTTGAAGTTCCATCTGCCATTTTGGGTAACAGAATTAAGAAAAATAAGGTGAAACCCAAATTGAGTGAAACATTCAAAATTTTCACAATAGCGTAACGCATAGGTTTTTCGTTTGCTCTTAACCATGCAAATGGTATAATAGCAAGTGCGTCTAAAGCCAAAATTCCTAGTACATAGTTCATGAACACTAGGTCGATATTTAAGGCGTTTGAAAGCTTTTCTTTAAAAAGAATCCCTATTAAAACCAATAGTATGGTTGAGCCCATTATAGAGAGCAATGATGTACTTACTACTTTTTTACGATTATCGGCCTCCTTATAGAATCTAAAAAATGCAGTTTCCATGCCATATGCCAAAAACACATTGAAGATAGCAAACCACGAAAAATAGATAGGTACCAAAAGGAATGAAATCATCCTTGGCAAGACAGTAGCCAAGCCATAAATAGCAGTTTGCTTAAAAAGTTTTTTGAGTGGATTCAAGAACCTTAAATTGAAGCAATAAATGTACCTATTAAAACCCTGTTTACAAAGTTAGTTTTTGTTAGTATAGTTATTATTGAAAATTAGTATTCACCCTTAATTTACTATTTAATACTTCAGCGGACGTAAATCTTAGATAATACTATTATTCTGGCTCAACATTCATTCGTTTTATGGCAGTGAAAGCTAACATGAAGGCCGCTAGTAAAAACAATGCTGCTAAGGCATATGGAGCGCCAGGAAAATATATGGTGCCCTCAGGGCGTATAAAAAAGTAAAATACTGGCGAAAAAATAAGTTGCCCCAAAATCGCAGTAATACTGACAAGTCCGGTAATGGAGCCTTGTAAAATTCCTTGTTCTTTTTCAGAAACTTGATTCGAAATTACACCTTGCACCGTTGGCCCAGCGATACCACCAAGTGCATAAGGAATCAAGAAAGCATACAGCATCCAAGGTTCTTTAGCGAATGAGAATAAAAACATCCCAACCGTCCAAAGTAAAAAACCGTAAATAATAATTTTTCGTTTGCCGAATTTTTTCACCAATACACCAACAAGAAAACCTTGTACTATAGCAACGAGTAACCCAACCACCATTAACGATATACCTATTTGCCTTGGATTCCAATCATAGCGTTCTATACCGTAGTAAGACCATGTAGATGGCAAGGCTTGCCCTGCAAGATTGGCCAGAAAGAAAGCAGAAATCAATAATAATAAACCCTTATAGTTTCTCAAAGCAACTAAAGAAACCCCAGGAATCATTTTTGTGAAATTAATTTCTCTTCTATTTTCTGGAGCCAAAGATTCTGGAACAAAGAAATAACCAAATAAAAAGTTGGCAAACGTAAGCCCTGCAGCGATATAAAATGGTAATCTAATATCGATTTCACCGAAAAATCCTCCTATTCCTGGTCCTATAATGAACCCAACACCGAAAGCAGCACCTATTAATCCGAAGTTCTTGGCTTTATTTTCCTTGGTGCTCACATCTGCTATATAGGCTGATGCCACCGTAAAACTTGCACCAGTAATACCTGCTAAAAATCTTCCTAAAAACAGCCAAGCTATGGTTGGGGCCCAAGCATGTATCATATAGTCAATACTCAAACCAAAAAGAGCTAGAAGTAATATGGGGCGTCTCCCAAATTTATCAGAGATTTCTCCAAGAACTGGTGAAAATAAAAATTGCATTCCCGCAAAAGCTGTCGTAAGCCACATGCCATAGATGATTGCCATGTGATTTCCTTCTCCTGTCAATTCCATAATCAAATCAGGAATTATGGGAAGAATTATGCCGATGCCGATTACATCAACTAGAATAGTAATAAAGATAAAAAGTAAGGCTGTCTTTTTTGATTTCATGGTCAAGGCAAAAGTCGGATAAAAAAGGTTTTAAAACCCATTAAAAAATAAAACCCCACATTAAAGTGAGGTTTTACATATGAGTATATTTTATAATAAAAAAATTGCTTTGCTATACCAGCAATGACTCTTAATTATTTAGTGCTTCTGCACCACCTACAATTTCTAAGATTTCATTAGTAATTGAGGCTTGTCTTGCTTTGTTATATGTTAATTTCAATTGGTCACGCATTTCAGTCGCGTTATCAGTTGCCTTATGCATCGCTGTCATACGTGCTCCGTGCTCACTAGCAAATGAATCTCTAATACCTTTATATAATTGTGTCTTTAAAGATTTAGGAATCAACTGCTCAATAATTTCAATCTTAGAAGGCTCGAATGTATAATCTGCACTCACATTACCTTCAACTTCCAATGGAACGATAGGTAAAAACTGCTCTGTCATTACAATTTGA
>CAXBIJ010000381.1:0-2969 GCA_963975675.1 uncultured Maribacter sp.
AAAAATCATTATTAAAATCAGTCCATAATGCATCGCTAATAAGTCCAGGAAATTCAAGCTCAGGATTTATTTTAGTGGTTACATCAACAAATTTAATTTGATTTCCCTCAGATTGATTTTCAAAAATATATGATCTATCGGAAGAAGGATAGGAAAATGGTAATACTCTACTACCAACGAAAAGGTCTAAATCACCATCTTTGTCAAAATCAGCGGCTTTAACACTAGTTGAATTTGTATGTACATCAGGTATGGCATTCGAAGAATCTGTGAAATTCCCTTTTCCATCATTAAGTAAGAGCTTATCTTTATAAAATTCATTACCTGAAGGATATTGAGCGCTTCCCCTTGCTAAGTATAAGTCAAGATCTCCGTCACCATCAGCGTCAAATAATAAAGAGCTAGAATCTTCTTCTAACTTCTCTCTATTTTTATAAGAGACTGTAGATTTAATAAAGGTACTTTCAGGAGTTTGTATAAACCAAGCCTCATCTTCTCCTCTGCTACCAGCTATAAAAATGTCTTCTAAATTATCGCCATTTATATCTCCAACAGAAATTGAAGGTCCAAATTGAGAAAACTTGTGAGGAATAGTTCTTTGAAAATTAAAATCAATGAAATCATTATCCTTGCTTAAAAAGTTTAAACCTAAACTTTTCGATGCTGTACTAAATAAAGAAGGATTATTTTTAAGCGAATTTGCATTTGAAGGCCGATAGGCGTAATTGTTGAGATTATTGACTATAGGATTAATTTCAATTTGTGTTTTTCCATTTGGCCAAATAATTTTTAAACTATCTACCTTTTTTATTTTCCCAAGACCTAGATGAAATGTTTTTTCAGGTTGAGATAAATAGCCTCTACCTGAAAGTAATGATTGTCGTTGTTGTTTATTGTTGTAATAAGTTATTACGGTACTACCGATTGCCTCAAGGTTTTGTTTGTCTCCTGTAAGTTTTATTCTTAGATAATTTTGATTTGGGTGTAATTCATTAGAATGATTTTCCATTAACAACACAGGGTCGCTAATATTGTTTATAACCAAATCTAGGTCACCGTCATTATCTAAATCACCATAAGCAGCTCCGTTCGAAAAAGTACCAAAATTTAAACCCCAATCTTTAGTTACATCTTCAAAACCTTTTCCTTCCAAATTTTTAAACATAAAGTTTGGAATCTTAATTTCAGGTATGGCGTCGATTAATGTTTGTTTACTTACTAATCTACTGGCGGTAATTCGAAAATCACCAAAATCACGATCGGTAACATCTTTAGGGAAACCATTTGTTATCAGTAAATCATTCCATCCGTCATTATCATAATCAGCAAATAGGGGAGCCCAGCTCCAATCGGTTTCTTGAATACCAGAGAACATTCCTATTTCACCAAAAATCGGTAATTGGTTCTCAGGGTTAATTCCTAAATTTTGTTGTAAAGTATTTCTAGTGTATTGATGTTCATAAGAGTATTTTCTGGTGAAAATTTCTTTTTGATAACTGCTAGGACCTTGAAATAATTTTTTTCTTTTATTGTAGTAGGGTTGCATTTCTGTGGTAAATATATCCATACGGCCATCATTATTGACGTCGGTTATATCACTACCCATAGAAGATAAACTAAAGTGTTTAAATATTTCACCAGCTTTATTGGTGAAAGAGCCATCTTTATTGTTGATATATATTAAATCGTTACTAAGAAAGTCATTGGCAACATAAATATCTGGCCACCCATCTTCATTAAAATCATTAATTAATGTACTGTGACTATACCCGTGGTATCGAATGCCTGCTTTTTCTGAGACATCTATAAATTTTCTTTGGTCTAAACTATCGATGTATACGTTCTCATATAAAACATCTTTACTTTTAGAAGTGCCATCATCTGTTAATGGGCTAAATTGGTTTGGATTAATACCCTCAATACGATTAACACCGATAAAGACATCTAAATCACCATCATTGTCGTAATCAAAAAATTGTGCATGTGAAGAATAAGTTTGGTCATCTAAACCATATTTTGCAGCTTCTTCCTTGAAAAAAGGAATGTTAGTTTCTTTATTTCCTTGATTAATATATAATAGATTTTTTCTTAATAAACTATCTTTCCTAAACGTATTGCAGATGTAGATATCTTGTAAACCATCTAAATTAATGTCTAGAATGGTAACCCCTGAAGACCATTGCAAACTATCTGTTTTGCCAATCTGTGCTTCTATACTAATGTCTCTGAATTTTAATTTTCCTTCATTGAGATATAACTTATTGTCCACTTGGTTACCAGCGAGGAAA
Source organism: uncultured Maribacter sp. (assembly GCA_963975675.1). Classification (GTDB taxonomy): domain Bacteria; phylum Bacteroidota; class Bacteroidia; order Flavobacteriales; family Flavobacteriaceae; genus Maribacter. Next base: position 2,289 of record CAXBIJ010000381.1, read on the forward strand.
ATATCTTCAAGGCCATCACCATTTATATCTGCAATAGCTACTCCGGCACCATTATAAACAAATTCATTGTCTAAAATGTTGATTGAATCATTTTCAAACAATTGATTGCTAAAAATAAGACCTGATGTATTAGAATCAACTATTGAGAAAAGTGTTTTCTGTTTGTTCTCATTACATCCTACAAGGACAACCAGGGTTAAAAAAGCAACAATTTGAAATTTTGAATTCTTCATTTTTCTATTAAAATATCCTATTACAAATATGCAAGAACCTTAAGGAAGTAACAAAAAAAAAGGCTACCAATTATGGTAGCCTTTTCATAAAAAATATGTTAGTTATAAATATTTAATAACCTGGGTTTTGAGTTAATACATCAGAACCAGTTATATCTATCTGAGCTTGTGGAATTGGTAAATATTCAGTTTTACCAGTCTTAAAGGATGCACCTCCAAATTTAGTAACTAAAAGAGTAGACTCGTAATTTAAATAGTCAGTCAATTCTGCAGAAGCAACTCCCCATCTTACTAAATCGAAAAAGCGATGTCCTTCTCCTGAAAGTTCTAACTTTCTTTCAAAACGAACAGCTGTTCTAGCGAAATCGGCATTCGGAAATGAAGTATATTCAGAAATTACATAATTTGCAGCGTTATCAGTAGAACCATATTCTTTTACCCAATACTC
>CAXBIJ010000382.1:0-2966 GCA_963975675.1 uncultured Maribacter sp.
CAAAAATAGAAAATAATAAACTGATAACCAGTAAATGAAATGATGTCCCTTTGATTGCTATAGAATTTAGTAATTTCGTCGAATCAAATAAATTAAAACATGAAAGAGGTTGTAATTGTTTCAGCTGTAAGAACACCTATCGGAAGCTTTATGGGCGGTTTGTCTACAATGCCTGCTCCCAGATTGGGTGCTATCGCCATAGAAGGCGCATTGAAGAAAATAAATTTAGATCCTGCTCTAGTAAATGAAGTTATAATGGGCAATGTTGTTCAAGCAGGAACAGGTCAAGCACCTGCAAGACAAGCTGCCATATTTGCCGGTATTCCAAATACAGTGCCCTGCACAACAATTAATAAGGTATGTGCATCTGGTATGAAAGCAGTAATGCAAGGCGCCCAAGCAATAGCTTTAGGCGATGCAGATATCGTAATCGCTGGCGGCATGGAAAACATGAGCCTTATACCTCATTATGTTCAAATGAGAACAGGTACAAAATTTGGACCATCAACTTTAATCGATGGTATGCAAAAAGACGGTTTGGTAGACGCTTATGATGAAAATGCTATGGGTGTATGTGCCGATGCTTGTGCTCTTAAATATAATTTTAGTAGAGAAGATCAAGATGCATATGCAATTCAATCTTACACAAGATCTTCTAAAGCATGGGAAGCTGGTAAATTCGACAATGAGGTTATACCAGTTGCTGTACCTCAAAGACGCGGAGAGCCTAAAATGATAACAAAGGATGAGGAATTCACCAATGTATTCATTGATAAAATTCCGAATTTAAGACCAGCGTTTTCAAAAGATGGTACTGTTACCGCTGCAAATGCCTCAACTATTAATGACGGAGCTGCTGCATTGGTTTTAATGAGTCGAGAAAAAGCTAACGAATTAAATTTAAAACCATTAGCGGTTATTAAAAGTTATGCAGATGCAGCTCATGAACCAGAATGGTTTACAACTGCCCCTGCAAAAGCACTTCCAAAGGCTTTAGCCAAATCGAATTTGTCAATTGAAGATATTGAATTCTTTGAATTTAATGAAGCATTTTCTGTTGTTGGTCTTGCTAATATGAAATTATTAGGCCTTAGTGATAGCAATGTCAATGTTAATGGCGGTGCGGTTTCTTTAGGTCATCCATTAGGATGTTCAGGTGCTCGGATACTGATTACATTAATGAACGTATTGGAACAAAACAATGCAAAATTAGGTGCTGCTGCAATTTGTAATGGTGGCGGTGGTGCTTCAGCAATAATTATTGAAAGGGTCTAAGAGCATAAAAAAGTTGAATGCAATACGGTATTTGTCACTTAAGCATTATTCCAGTAAGAAGCAATCCCGATGAAGTTTCGGAAATGGTCACCCAGCTATTGTTCGGTGAGCATTTTAAAATTTTAGAGTCGCGAAAAAACTGGTCTCGAATAAAAACCATATTTGACAAATGTGAAGGTTGGATTATGAACAGCCAATTGGTATTTATACCAGAAGAGGAGTTTACAGCCTTACAACAAAGCCAAGATTCTAAATTTGTTGCTGACCTTATTACTTTCGTTGAAGACAGAAATCAAAGTTTAACACCAATTCTTCTTGGGTCAAGCATACCAGAAACACCATCACTTGATGCAAGTTTTGATGGGAATGTGATTAAAGGATTGCAACCGAAAGTTAAACTCATTGAGACTTCATTACTTTACCTTAATTCTCCAGAAATAAATGGAGGAAGATCTCCTTTTGGAATAGACAGTGCGGGCTTTACTCAAATGGTTTATAAAATAAATGGCTATAATTTATTACGCACTGCTGACAAACAATCTACCCAAGGTGTAGCACTAAGTTTTGTAGAAGAAAGTGAAGCAGGTGATTTAGCGTTTTTTGACAATGCTAGCGGTGAAATAGACCATGTAGGAATAATAATGGGCAACAACTACATTATTCATGTAAATGGAAAAGTTAGGGTTGACCGATTAGACCATGCAGGAATTTTCAATAACGACCTTAGAACGTATACCCACCAACTTAGGGTCATTAAAAAAATTATATAAAAAAGGCCCTTAAAAGGGCCTTTCTAATTTTAAAATTATTGAGAATTACTCTCCTAACATCTTTTTCATTTTCATGAAGTTCTCATTATCACCCATTGCTCCATATATATTTTTAAGCTGAATCATAATATTTTCATTTTTAGGATTGTTTTTTAAAGCTGCTTCCAATACATCTGCACCTTGTCTAAAGAAACTATCCTTTTTCTCTTTTAATTCGTCATACTTAGCAATATCTGCTCTTGAGTTACCTAAGGCATTCATATCATCAATCAATGCATTTCCTTCATTTACGTATGTGGTAGATAGATTTAGATATGCATTCGTATACCCTGGGTCTAATTCGATGGCCTTCTGATATGATTTTCTAGCATCTTCATAATTATCTTGTTCCATGTTTATTACACCTACATTGTAGTGAAGATCAGGGTTATCAGGAGCCAATGCGATAGCTTCAGCCATTAATTCCTTAAACTTATCTTTATTTCCTTGATTGAAATATAGATTAGCCTCATTAAGAATAAGATTTACATCTTCAGGATCATTTTTTCTAGCTGCTTGATATGCTTCCAAAGCTTTCTCGTCTTGACCTAATTGAGTATAAATTAAGGCAGTATTTTTAACAATTTCTGCTGTTTTAGATGGAGTCTTCTCATCTATAGCATCAGTATAGGTGCCAGATTTAATCATAAGATCACGTTGAAACTTATCCATCTCCTCTACTTCACCAGTGTCTGAATTGGTAGCCTTATATACAATACCTCCACCATCATATCCAATTTCTTGTAGTTCGTTGTAGTAATCTAATGCCATTTCATAATGACCCCCATTTACAGCACTACCTGCCGCATAATACAAATAAGAAGTATCTCTAGGACTAAGCGTATAACTCATGTACAACTTTTCAGCCGCTTCTTTGAATTT
>CAXBIJ010000383.1:0-2966 GCA_963975675.1 uncultured Maribacter sp.
GGCTCATACTTCTCAAGCAGCTGCAATCATGCTTATGATTCAGAATAACTTAGATTCTGCAGTTGCCCAACATCCTCAAGAATTGATTACCTACGGTGGCAATGGAGCCGTATTTCAAAATTGGGCTCAATATCTACTTACCATGCAGTATTTATCGGAAATGACCGATGAACAGACGTTGCATATGTATTCTGGTCACCCAATGGGTCTTTTTCCCTCATCAAAAGAGGCACCACGTGTGGTAGTTACAAACGGCATGATGATTCCGAACTATTCTCAACCAGATGATTGGGAGAAATACAATGCACTTGGTGTAACACAATACGGTCAAATGACCGCTGGTTCCTTTATGTATATTGGTCCACAAGGTATTGTGCATGGCACCGCTATAACAGTGATGAACGCGTTTAGAAAGGTATTAAAGAACGGGGAACATCCGGCAGGGAAGATTTTCCTAACCGCAGGTTTGGGTGGCATGAGCGGCGCCCAACCAAAGGCAGGTAATATTGCAGGCTGTATTACTATTTGTGCAGAAGTTAATCCGCATGCGGCCAAAAAAAGGTTTGAGCAAGGTTGGGTAGATGAATTAATTCAAGATATAGATTCACTAGTTAAAAGAACCAAAGAAGCGATAAAGAATAATGAAATAGTCTCTTTAGCATTTATTGGTAATGTTGTTGATGTGTGGGAGCGATTTTATGAAGATGATATTTATATCCATTTAGGATCTGACCAAACTTCATTGCATAATCCATGGGCTGGTGGGTATTATCCTGTAGCACTTTCTTTCGAAGAAGCTAATTTGATGATGAATCAAGACCCGGAAGTTTTTAAAGCTAAAGTTCAAGAGTCTTTACGTCGGCATGCTGATGCCGTAAACTTACATACGGCAAAAGGAACTTATTTCTTCGATTATGGCAATGCATTTTTATTAGAAGCCTCAAGAGCAGGTGCAGATGTCATGGCAGAAAATACTATTGATTTTAAATATCCCTCTTATGTTCAGGACATTTTAGGTCCAATGTGTTTCGACTATGGCTTTGGTCCATTTAGATGGGTTTGTTCTTCAGGGAAAATCGAAGATTTACGCAAAACAGATGCAATTGCTTTACGTGTTTTGAAGGAAATAAAGGAAGATGCACCAACCGAAATTCAACAGCAATTACAAGACAATATCAAATGGATAACGGAAGCAGAACAAAATAAGTTAGTGGTAGGTTCAAAGGCAAGAATCTTATATGCAGATGCAGAAGGCAGAGCAAAAATAGCATTGGCCTTTAATGAGGCAATTGCTAATAAAGAGCTGTCTGCCCCTATTATTTTAGGCAGAGACCACCATGACGTAAGTGGAACAGACTCACCATATCGTGAAACAAGTAATATTAATGATGGAAGTAAATTCACCGCCGACATGGCCATACACAATGTTATTGGCGATAGTTTTAGAGGTGCTACTTGGGTATCTATACATAACGGTGGCGGTGTAGGATGGGGCGAAGTGACCAATGGTGGCTTCGGTATGGTGTTAGATGGCTCTAAAGATGCCGCGCGTAAACTCAAAAACATGTTATTTTATGATGTAAACAATGGCATATCTCGTCGAAGTTGGGCGAGAAATAAAGAAGCCATGTTTGCTATTCAACGAGAGATGGACAGAACCCCGACTCTTAAAGTAACTTTTCCTAATTTAGTGGAAGACAAATATTTAGAGAATTTATTTTAATTAAATCTTGGGGTAAATTCCACGCTTTAATTCCTTACATTTCAACCCAAATTTGTTCCTGTAATATGTCAAATTATAAGCTCCCTAAAAAAGAAAATTGGATTGGAAGGTCTTCTGACCAACAACTTTACTTGAATGAAAAAATTATACTTTCAAGTATCAAAACACCATTTCATTCTAACCAAAATAAAGCTATTGCTTTACTAGGTTATAGTAGTGATGAAGGGGTACGCAGAAACCACGGCAGGGTAGGATCTTCATTGGGGGCAGATGCTATCAGGAAGCAATTGGGGAAAATGCCCAATCATCTTGCTAACAGCAAACAACTTATCGATTTTGGAAATCTAGAATGTAACGATGAAGATTTAGAAACACTACAAAGCGATTTATCAGTTGCTGTAAAATTTATTTTAGAAAGCAATTCATTTCCTATTATACTTGGTGGTAGTCACGATCTTGCTTATGGGCATTACAATGGCTTGTCTCAGTATTTACCAGAAGGCAAAAAGATAGGAATTATTAATTTTGACACTCACTTCGATTTTAGACCGAATACCAATGGCAATACCTCTGGAACACCATTTTACCAAATAGCTAAAGAGCATGAAGCAAAAAATGAGTCTATAAAGTATATGGCCTTAGGTATTCGAAAAGATGCAAATACAAAAGACCTTTTTGAATTTGCAGAGACACATCACGCAAATTATTTACAGCAAAAGTATTTTTGCATGACCTATTTAGAGCATGTAGAATTACGATTAATGCAATTTATTGAGGACGTAGATTATCTCTATACTACTATTGATTTAGATGGTTTTTCTTCCGCTTATGCACCCGGCGTTAGTGCTTCTTCACCAATGGGTTTCTCACCAGACATTGTACTTAAAAGTCTTAAACTGATTCTTGAATCTGATAAATTATTAGGATTGGATGTGGTTGAACTTAATCCGAATTACGATGTAGATGACCAGACTGCTAAATTAGCTGCTTCTTTAGTACATTATGTAATTCATAAAGTATAACCGAAAACAAAAAAAGCCTCCCATTATGGAAAGCCTTTCATTGGGTACTATCGGCATAAACCGATAAACACAATTGCCTCAAATATTCTTTGAGACACAACACAACACCACAAAGATAATAAAGGTTTTTAAATAAATGCACAGCCTGTTAATTTCTTACAACAACTATTTTTAGTAGCCTACTTTTAAACTTCTTCAGTGTTAAAAAGTTTATATACCTG
>CAXBIJ010000384.1:0-2957 GCA_963975675.1 uncultured Maribacter sp.
GATTCAAAATCTCTCTTTTTATTTCTATAATTTACTCCAAGCTCTATTTTAAATGTTTTTTCATTCTCCTCATCATTTAAAACCTCAATAACATCTTTTAAATATCCATTGAATTCATTGTCGGTAATTAGTTGTTTGGACTTTCTTTGTTGAAATCCTCCAGTACGTCCTAATTGTACTAAGTTACCTTCTGAGTCAAAGTTCACTTCATTTCTAATTCGGTTAGGTTCATTAGCGTTTACCAAATTGTAGCCACTAGCCCATTCTAAAGAATTCTTATCACTGAGTTTATGAGTTCCCAAAAGTTGAGATACTAATAACCTTGTCTGTTTAATATTTTGGTCACGAACAAATTGAGAAAGCCCTTCTGCAGGGTCAGTTTCTTCAAAAATGGTTCCTTCACCATTTCTACCTCCTTCATATACTTGATCAGTCAATTTGTTTACAAAAAAGGTACTAGACTTTATTTTGTTTTTGTCATTGATAAAGTAAGAAAGGTCTAAAAGCCCACTGGTAGTTACTTTCTTGCTATATACTGTAGCATCTGTAATAGTGTCATCAACGAAGTTCGACCGAAATTGTCTAAAAAGACCTTGTCCGTATTCATATGATTCAGATTGAGAAGCAGTTATGAAAGCCGAAAGTTTTTCTTTAATTCGCTTACCAGCAGATATTGAATAGGTATAATCAATTGGGGTGCTTTGAACTTTAGGGTTCCAACCTTGAATAGTAATTAAATCTCTTGTAGAGGCATTCTGATCAAAAAATCCAAAATCTACATTTCGTTGATTGGGAGACACCTTAAAGTTGTCAAAAACTCCACTTTTAGCAACATTAGTATTGACACCTGAACGAGTAGAAACGCTTAAATCTTCTGAGCCTTGCAATTCTCTAGAAGATATGTTGATGTTTCCAGATGCTTGATCTGCTGAAGAAAGTACAGAATAGGTCTTGCTTACACTTACATTTTGAATTACCCTTGTTGGAAAAAGACCCAAATCAATGTTCTTTTTTTCAACATCATCAGAAGGTACAGGTAAACCATTTAATGTTGTGCTTAGATAACGATCACCTAAACCTCTAACAAAAACATCACCCGAAGCTTCACTGCTAGAAACTCCTGAGATTTTTGTAGTTGCTGTCGCTACATCCGTTACTCCTATTTTTGCTAATTGTTGAGCCCCAATACTTTCTTTGATTTCTATAGCTTTTTTCTGATCGAGTAACAAAGCAGTTTCAGAATCTTTACGAGCAACCGTTGTAACAGTTACTTCATCTAAAGAAACACCTGCCGATGCTCTTAGCGGTACATTTATGGTGGTTACTTTTCCGGCAATTACTTCTATTGCAGGCATTTCAACAGTTTCATAACCTAAATAGCTAAATTGTACCAAATAGCTGCCTGGAGCTAAATTTGAAATTTCATATAATCCATCAAAATCAGAAGTTGTTCCTTTAGTTGTTCCTTTAATAAGAATGTTCGCGAAAGCTAATGGTTCATCATTATATTCTTTATCTATTAATTTTCCAGCAATACTGCCCGTTTCCTGAGCACTTAAATATGATACACAAATTAAGAATAAACATGTGATTAATTTTTTCATTATATTCTATTGTCTTAAATTTTGCGCAAAGGACGGTAGAAGCTGTAAAGGTCGAGTTACGTAGATGTTAAACCTTTATTTTCTTAGTGTTACGTAATTGTTACTACATTAAATCAATGTTAACACACGTTGCTGTAATGGTATTATCTTTACTTTTGACTGAATCAATCTAATTTGAAAACTATGAAAAAGAAGGACATTAGGATACTTTTAGTTGATGATGAACCAGATATTCTTGAAATTGTAGCTTACAATCTTTCTGCTGAAGGTTATGATGTATATACTGCAAAAAATGGTGCAGATGGTGTAGCAAAGGCAAAGAAGAAAATGCCTCATCTTATTATATTAGATGTGATGATGCCAGAGATGGATGGTATTGAAGCCTGCGAAATTTTAAGAAGAACGCCTGGTATGGAAAATACCGTTATTACATTTTTAACAGCAAGGGGAGAAGATTATTCACAAATGGCAGGTTTTGATGCTGGCGCAGACGATTATATTACTAAGCCAATAAAGCCAAAAGTATTGGTGAGCAAGGTGAATGCTCTTTTAAGACGTATTAAAAACGACGAAAATGCTCAAGAAGATATTACCAAGGTAGGTGATATTGTTATTAATAGAGAAGAGTATAAAATTATTAAAAAAGGAAAAGAGATTATATTACCTAGGAAGGAATTTGAACTTCTTGCACTGTTGGCCTCAAAACCTAGCAAGGTTTTTAAAAGAGAAGTAATTCTTGATAAGGTTTGGGGTAATGAAGTTATTGTAGGTGGTCGTACCATTGATGTTCACATAAGAAAGCTTCGAGAAAAAATTGGCGAAGACCATTTTAAAACGGTAAAGGGAGTAGGATATAAGTTTGTGCTATAAATGGCTGTTTCAATACGATCAAGAAAATCATATCGATTTGCATTTCGGTCATCTATCTATATAGTAGTTATCGCTATTTTGCTATTGGCCATTTTGCAATGGCGCTTTAGTACATTAAACTGGAGCGTTCTTATATCAGTTGCAATTCTATTTTTTATAATTTCTTTTATTACCCTACAGATAAGAATAGAGAAGTTCATTTACAAGAGAATAAAAAAAATCTATGACGATGTTGAATTGCTAGAATCTAGCACATTACCATCATATCCTGTCACTACCGATATGAGAAGTTTAACTGCTGAAATAGAGAAATTTGCAAAGGATAAAAAGATTGAAATCGATACCCTTAAAATACGAGAAGAATATCGAAAAGATTTTTTAGGTAATGTTTCTCATGAGTTAAAGACACCATTATTTACCGTGCAAGGGTATATAGAGACGTTGTTAGATGGTGCTATAGATGATAAGAACGTTAGAAAAAAA
>CAXBIJ010000385.1:0-2937 GCA_963975675.1 uncultured Maribacter sp.
CTAAAAAAGTAACTATACATCCTTACGATATATATAAATCACTTTGTGAAAAACAACTTAATTCTAAGTGGTTTTAAAAAATACCTTCTTAAAGGCCATAAATAACAGTAGCGCCATAGAACCAATAGCCAAGCCCACAATAAATTCCACTAGTATACCTGGAACATTTGGTAGAAGATGGTGAAAAAAATCAATGTTGTGAACAAAAATACCGCCAGAAACTAGTAGTAAGGCAATTGTTCCGATTACCGAAAGCGCTTTAATAACCTTAGGTAACGCATGAACAAAAAAGTGCCCTATTTTATCTGAGATACTATCATCTTCTTTGTTGAGGTTAATTAATTTAATTCCGAACTCATCCATCCGAACAATAAGGGCCACAATACCATAAACACCAACTGTTGCTAGTAATGCAACCACAGACACTACAGCAATTTGTATTTCTAAAGGTTCATTTATCACTGAGCCCAAAGCAATGATTACAATTTCTATACTCAGAATAAAATCAGTTAAAATGGCCGATTTTACCTTTGTCTTTTCCATTTCCAAAATTTCCTCTTTGCTTATTTCTTCTATTTCAGCAATAGCATGGGCATGCTCATGAGGCACAAAAAACTCGTAAATTTTTTCGGCACCTTCAAAAGCTAGGTAGACTCCGCCTAACACCAACACCATCGTTACTGCCCAGGGTAAAAAGGCGCTTAATAAAAACGCTATAGGTAGAATTATAATTTTATTGAGAAGAGATCCTTTGGTAATGGCCCACAACACAGGCAGCTCTCGTTTAGAAACAAAACCAGAGGCTTTCTCTGCATTTACCGCTAAATCATCGCCAAGTATACCTGCTGTTTTTTTAGTTGCAATTTTGCTCATCGCCGCAACATCATCTAACAGTGCTGCTACATCATCTAAAATCGCAAAAAATCCTGAAGCCATGGTTTTGTATTTTTTTCAAAAATAATTTATCCTAATCATATTTTAGGATTCTATCCGTATAAATGGTAACTCAAGACCCTTTGTTGTGGCTATCAAACTATTTTAATTCTAGAAATATCTATTATCAATCCAAAGAACGAAACATATCAAAGCCAATCAATCCATAAAGATTGCTCTATTTTATGTACTTTAATTATCTAATTAAACAACCACAATCTTTCATGAAAAATTTCATCTACCTATTAGGTATAACTTCTCTTCTTTGCATAGGTTGTAATTCTAAGAAAGAAGAAATTCTACAACCTCGACCTAATATCGTTTTCATAATGTCTGACGACCATGCATATCAGGCAATTTCTGCATATGACAATAGCTTGATTGAAACACCGAATATTGATCGTATTGCAAAAATGGGAATGCTTTTTACCAATGCAAGTGTCACCAATTCAATTTGCGCACCTTCTAGAGCCGTAATTCTTACAGGAAAGCATTCTCACATCAATGGTAAAATTGATAATCATTTCCCATTTGATACTACCAATGTCACCTTCCCGCAAATTCTTCAAAATGCAGGTTACCAAACGGCAATGTTCGGAAAACTACACTTTGGAAACAATCCTAAAGGATTTGACCAATTCAAAATTCTACCAGGTCAGGGTGCCTATTACAATCCTGATTTCATTACAAAAAATGAAGGTGAAATCAATGTAAAAGGGTATGTGACAGATATCATTACCGATATGACTTTAGAATGGTTAAAAAACGAGCGCAAGCAAGAAGACCCTTTTTTATTAATGTATTTACATAAAGCACCTCACCGCTCTTGGTTAATGGCCGAGCGCCATATGGAAGAATTTACCAATAGAACTTTTCCAGAACCGGCAACATTGTTCGATACTTATGAGGGTCGCCCTGCTGCGGCAGAGGCCGAAATGAGTATACTAAAACATTTAAGCTGGACAGGAGATAATAAAATATACCCTGAAACTATCGATGAAATGAATGAGCCAGAAATAGGTATCGATAAAAGAAGATTCGAAAATTCGGTAGGTAGAATGGACGCTGAGCAAATGGTCAAATTTAGAGCTCAGTACGACAAAATAAATAAAGATTTTAAAAACAACTACCCTTCTCTCAGCGATGAAGACAAAATGAAATGGAGATACCAACGCTATATGCAAGATTATTTAGGCACCATTAAATCGGTCGATGAAAATGTTGGTAGGGTTATAGATTATTTAGAAGAGAATGATTTAATGGAAAACACCATCATCGTTTACACCTCTGACCAAGGTTTCTATTTAGGAGAACATGGTTGGTTCGACAAACGTTTTGTGTACGATGAATCGTTTAAAACTCCACTTTTAGTGGCATGGCCCAACAAAGTAAAGCCTGGCACAACATCAGATGAAATGGTTCAGAATTTAGATTTCGCACAAACATTTTTAGATGCAGCCGGTGTAGAACAACCATCAGATATGCAAGGGGAAAGTCTTATGCCTATTCTAACTGGTAATATGGAAGAATGGAATCGCGAAGCTGTTTATTATCATTATTACGAATATCCAGCAGAGCATATGGTTAACAGGCACTATGCTATTATCACCAAAGAATACAAATTAATTCATTACTATTTTGACTTGGACCATTGGGAATTGATAGACCGATTAAAAGACCCTAAAGAATTAACGAATGAATATGATAACCCTGCTTACACTTCAATTAAAGAGAAACTGCATAAAGAGTTAGAAGAAGTAAGAAAAAAGTATGATGACAGTGACGAACTGAACCAAAAATACATAAATACCTTTATGAACGATGTAGAGGTAAATGGCATTTTCGGAGTCAATCAAGGTAAGCTAGATGAGATTATAAAAAAGCGAAAAGCAAACAAGAAATGATATACTTATTTATGGAACTATTAGAGAAATTGAGTGGGCGAACTATTTATTTTTTCTGTTTTGAAAACAATTCTAGTTTAGCGTAAAAATCTTCGAATAG
>CAXBIJ010000386.1:0-2930 GCA_963975675.1 uncultured Maribacter sp.
TCCTCGTTCTGTGACATGCCGCTTTTATTCTAAATTTAAAAAGTATATGATTTATTTACTTGGTAATATGGTACCTGAAACTTCCCCAAAACCTACTTTAATTCCGTCTTTTTCTGCATAACCTCGTAGGGTGATTGTATCGTTATCTTCAATAAAAGTTCGCTGACTACCATCGTTCAATACAAAAGGCTTTTTACCTCCCCATGAAATTTCTAAAAGTGAGCCATAAGAACTTTCATCTTTTCCTGAAATAGTACCAGAAGCCATTACATCGCCTACATTTATATTACACCCATTAACGGTATGGTGCGCTAATTGCTGCATCATATTCCAATACATATATCTAAAATTCGAGGTGCTTACAATGGTTTCTTTTGTATTCTTAGGCGCCATACCCACTTGTAATTGAATATCATAGTTAAATTGACCTTCATATTGCAAATATGACAATACTTCTGGCTGCTGTTCAGGCCCTTGAACCTTAAAGGGCTCTAAAGCTTCGAGAGTTACTATCCAAGGGGACATTGATGAGGCAAAGCTTTTTCCTAAAAACGGCCCTAAAGGCACATATTCCCATTTTTGGATATCACGTGCAGACCAATCATTAAATAAGACCAAGCCGAATATATGTTCAGTTGCATTTTTGGTTGAAACACGTTCGCCCAGTTCGGTACTTTTACCTACAACGAAACCCATTTCTAATTCGAAATCCAAATTCCCTGATGCTTTAAAAACTGGAACTTCCATATCATTGGTTTTCACTTGCCCCATAGGTCTGTGAATATTCGTTCCACTAACTACAATTGATGATGCACGACCATGATATCCTACCGGAATATGTCTCCAATTAGGTAGTAATGCATTCTCTGGGTCACGAAACATTTTACCCACATTGGTAGCATGTTCTATACTAGAATAGAAATCGGTATAATCGCCCACATGCACAGGTAAAAGCATTTTCGCATCTTGCTGTAAAACAAAAGCTTCTGAATGATTTTTTAATGGTGAGTTTTCAATAGTCAATAGTCGTTGAACATCTAAACGAACTTTATTAGTGATTTTCTTCCCTAGGGAAATGAATTCATTTAAAGTTGATTTCTTAAAATAGAAAGCATCAACTTCTAACAAACCTAAACTTGCCAAAGTGGATAAATCTACAATCTGTTCACCAATAGCTACGCCAGCTTTTGGCTCATCACCATTTACCGAGAAGATTCCAAAAGGAAGATTATAAATTGAAAAATCTGAATTTTTGGGTACTGAAACCCATGTATTGAGTGTTGTCAATGTCTTGTTGTTTCTTTAATTAAACTAACCACCTTGCCTTCGACTGCGCTCAGGGCGACATTTTCTTACTATTCTAACCAAGATTTATAGTAATCACCATCATCTAATTTCAAAGCATTTTCTGTTACCATCAAAGGCTTGAAAGTATCAATCATAACCGCTAATTCTTCAGAACCTTTTTGTCCTATACTACGTTCTGCTGCACCTGGGTGCGGACCATGAGGTATACCTGCGGGATGCAAGGATATGTTACCTGGCTTCACTCCGTTTCTGCTCATGAAATCACCATCAACGTAATACAACATCTCATCAGAATCTATATTCGAATGATTATATGGTGCTGGTATAGACTGTGGATGATAGTCATACAACCTCGGCACAAAAGAACAAATGACAAATGCGTTCGTCTCAAATGTTTGATGTACTGGTGGTGGTTGATGAATTCGCCCAGTAATAGGTTCAAAATTATGAATGGAGAAGCCATAAGGGAAATTATAACCATCCCAACCTACAACATCAAAAGGGTGCCCAATATATACCATTTCATGCATTACCCCTTGCTTCTTCACTTTAATCAAGTGCTCATTGGTATCGGTAAAGGTTTCCAAATTTTGCGGTAGTTTATAATCACGCTCACAAAATGGAGAATGCTCTAATAACTGACCGAACCAATTACGATATCGTTTTGGTGTATAAATAGGAGTGAATGATTCTGCATACAAGATTCGGTTATCTTCAGTATCGAAATCTATCTGATAAATCGTTCCTCTAGGAATTATTAAATAATCTCCGTATTCAAAAGGTATTTGCCCAAAAATGGTTCTTAAGACACCTGTACCTTTATGAATGAACAACATTTCATCGGCATCGGTATTCTTATAAAAATAATCTCGTAACGATTTTCTTGGTGCTGCAACTCCGATTATAATATCGCTATTCACCAAAAGTGGTTCGCGCGATTCTAAAAAATCGTCTTTTGCCGGAGCATTAAAACTTACAAGTTTTAACGAACGTATATTTCTATCTAAAGCAATTTTAGGAGAAACATCGGAACTCTTTAAAATCTCCTTGACCATTGTAGGTCTATTATGGTGATATAATAAAGAGGACATACCATCGAACCCAATTGTACCGAACAATTGCTCAGCATACAATTCACCATTTGGTTTCCTAAACTGCGTATGCCGCTTAGGCGGTACTTGTCCTTGTTTGTGATAAATAGGCATATACGTTCGTTTTACTCGATAATCGAGATTAAATGCTACCTTTAAAAGTAATCTATTCTAAGATTTTCAAGAAATTTGTTGAACTTATAAAGTTCCTCTCAATTCTTGCTCACGCTCAATAGCTTCAAATAAGGCTTTGAAATTTCCTTTTCCAAATGAAGTAGCTCCTTTTCTTTGAATAATTTCGAAAAACATAGTTGGTCTAGCCTGAACAGTTTTAGTAAAAATCTGAAGCAAATACCCTTCATCATCACGGTCAACCAAAATACCCAACTTACGTAAAGACTCTATATCCTCATCAATTTCACCAACTCGTTCTGTTAAAACATCATAATATGTTGTTGGTATGGTAAGAAATTCTATTCCTCTACTTTTTAAGTCAGATACCGTTTTTACGATATTATCTGTAGCTACTGC
>CAXBIJ010000387.1:0-2902 GCA_963975675.1 uncultured Maribacter sp.
CGTCAAAATAAAAGATACCATGGCATTACTTATTATTGGTTTAATGTTCGGTAGTATAACGGGCGCTATTGTAAGTGTACTCTCCTATTTTACCAAAGCCGAAAAATTGCAACAATTTATCTTTTGGGAATTTGGTAGTTTAGGTAATCTTACCTGGATGCAATTGTCAATTCTGTGCCTTTGCACATGTATTGGCATACTATTAAGTATACGCTCTATTAAATCGCTTAATGCTTTTTTACTGGGTGAGAATTACGCAAAGAGCTTAGGAATACATTTAAAAAAATCACGCTATATTATTATCATAGCAACTGGACTTTTAGCAGGATGTATTACTGCTTTTGCAGGCCCCATAGCTTTTATAGGCTTAGCGGTGCCGCACTTAACTCGACAACTATTTCATACAACAGACCATAAGATTTTGATACCAGCAGTATTGTGTTGTGGTGCTATTTTAATGCTGATTTGTGATACGATTGCTCAACTGCCAGGCTCAATGAGTGTACTTCCTATCAATGCAATAACTAGTATTTTTGGGGCACCTGTGGTAATTTGGTTATTAGTACGCAAAAATAAAATGATGTTTTAATATAAACTAGATAAAGTTATCAAAGACAAAAACCTAAATAGCACACTGAAAATCAGTGATTTATCTATTGGATATGACAAAAAAGTCATTGCCAATAATATTTCATTTGACCTAAAGAAAGGGGAACTTGTTGCTATTGTAGGTATTAATGGTATTGGCAAATCTACGCTATTGCGTACCATTGGCGGATTTCAACCATTGCTATCAGGATCCATACAAATTGAAGGTAAAGAATTAGCATCTATTGATATCATAGATTTAGCCAAAAAGGTTAGTGTGGTTCTAACAGAACCTATCGCCTCGAAAAATATGTCAGTTAAAGAGTTATTGGGTTTAGGCAGACAGCCATATACCAATTGGTTAGGAAAATTATCTGACGAAGATATTTCATTCATTGCCAAGAGTGTATCACTCTTAGAACTGACCCCATTTCTAGATAAGAAATGTTACGAACTAAGTGACGGACAATTACAGCGAGTTATGATTGCTAGGGCCATAGTTCAAGATACTAGTATTATTCTTTTAGATGAACCCACCACGCATTTAGATTTATATCATAAAGTTCAGATTTTAAAACTCTTGCAATCTATTGCACATCAAACCGAAAAAATAATTCTGTTTACTAGTCATGAAATAGAATTGGCTATACAGTTATGTGATAAAATGTTAATTTTAGATGGACGCACTAATCCGTTTGAAGAACCTTGTAAATTGATTGAGAATAAAAATTTTGAAACACTATTTCCCGAGGATATGATTTTGTTTGATGGTAACTCTGGTTCTTTTAAAATTAAAAAGTAAGGTTCTCTTAAATGGATTTATATAGAACGGTATCGATATTGGGTAAAGCTAATATGGCTATTTAAAATTTTATTGTCAAACCAGTATCTTTACAATACATCACTTTCTAGCATTCATGAATGAAATTTATATTTACCTTATTGTTGGTACCTTATGCCTCGCTATTGGATATTTTCTTGGGAATTATATACAGCAATTAAAAACAAAATCTAAGCAAAGTGCTTTAGAGGAACGCGAGCTACAAATGCAAGCAAATTTATCTTTATTACAAGAACGGTTAAAAGAGGCAGAGCAAAACAAACTCATACTTCAATCTGAAAAAGAGCAGCTTGGCAAGAGAATTGTTCGTGCGCAAGCTGATATGGAGCATTTACACGATAAGAACCGTGAACAGAAAGAAGAGGTTGAAAAACTACAAGAAAAATTCACTAAAGAGTTTGAAAACTTGGCCAATAAAATTCTGGAAGAAAAAAGTTTAAAATTTACCGAGCGTAATGAGAAGAACATTAAGGATATTCTTACTCCCTTAAACGATAAAATTCAACTTTTTGAGAGGAAAGTAGAAGCTAGTCAGAAAGAAAACATAAGTATTCATTCGGCTCTAAGAGAACAACTCCTAAACCTACAGTCTCAAAATTTAAAGATTACCCAAGAAGCAGAAAACTTAACCAAAGCCTTAAAAGGTGATAGTAAAATGCAAGGGAATTGGGGCGAATTGGTTTTAGAACGTGTCTTGGAAAAATCTGGATTAGAGAAAGACCGTGAATATACAGTGCAACAAAGCTTTACTAAAGCTGATGGAAGTCGTGTACTACCCGATGTTATTATCAATTTGCCCGATGGTAAGAAAATGATAGTCGATTCTAAAGTATCCTTAACGGATTATGAGCGCTATGTAAATGCGGATGTAGAACTTAGAGAGAGGTACTTAAAAGACCACATTAATTCTTTACGCAGGCACGTTGATCAACTATCTGCAAAAAAATATGAGGACCTATATGAAATGGAGAGTCCCGATTTTGTATTAATGTTCGTTCCTATAGAACCTGCCTTTGCCATTGCCATTAATCAAGATAGTTCTTTGTATAATAAGGCATTTGAGCAGAATATAATAATTGTTACTCCCTCTACACTTTTAGCTACATTACGTACTATCGATAGTATGTGGAATAATGAAAAGCAACAGCGAAATGCGATTGAAATTGCAAGACAAGCTGGTGCGCTCTATGACAAGTTTGAAGGGTTTGTTGGCGACTTAATGAAAGTGGGCAAAAAGATGGATGAAGCTAAAGGAGAATATAGAGGTGCCATGAGTAAGCTAGTAGAAGGTCGCGGAAACATCGTCAAAAGCATTGAGAAACTTAAAAAAATGGGTGCTAAGGCCAAGAAAACCATTCCTGAATCTATTTTGAATCGTGCTTTAGAAGATGATTATGATGAAGAGCATAAATTGAAATTATAAAGTATACTTTTATAAAAACGGTATAACATCTTAAATGTTTATTAGTATAA
>CAXBIJ010000388.1:0-2900 GCA_963975675.1 uncultured Maribacter sp.
CCTATGACAGGTAATAAACCAGAATTAAACTATGATTTGGTAAAATCTGGACATGAAGATTATTATTGGGGAATGGGAAATACTGCTGAAGCAGTTGCTAATGAGTTTAAAGTATCTAGAGAAGATCAAGATGAGTTTGCTTACAATTCACATATGAAAGCCTTAAAAGCGCAAGCTGAAGATCGGTTCCAAGATCAGATTGTTCCTATAAAAGTAGATCAAACATATGTTGATGAAAATGGCAAAAAAGCAAATAAAAGCTACACTGTAAATAAGGATGAAGGCCCTAGAAAAGGGACTAGTAAAGAGGCATTAGCTAGTTTACGAGCAGTATTTGCTGCTGGTGGTAGTGTTACTGCTGGTAACTCTTCTCAAATGAGTGATGGAGCAGCATTCGTTTTAATAATGAGTGAAGACATGGTGAAAGAACTAAATATCGAGCCTATTGCTCGTTTAGTTAACTATGCTGCTGCTGGTGTAGAGCCTCGTATCATGGGAATCGGACCTGTGAAAGCCATTCCGAAAGCGTTGAAACAAGCAGGCCTAAAACAAGAAGATATTGAACTTATAGAATTGAATGAAGCTTTCGCATCTCAATCTTTAGCAGTCATGCGTGAGTTGAATTTAAATCAAGATATCGTCAATGTTAATGGCGGAGCTATTGCTTTAGGCCACCCTTTAGGTTGTACGGGAGCTAAACTTTCGGTTCAATTATTTGATGAGATGAGAAAGCGCAATATGCAAGGTAAATACGGCATGGTAACCATGTGCGTTGGTACTGGTCAAGGTGCAGCAGGAATTTTTGAATTTTTAAACTAAAAAAGATTTTTGTAATTGGTATTTATTGTTTTATAGAAAACTTAATACTTTTTACTTTTTACATAATATAATTTGAGCATGAGTACAAAGACAGAAAATAAAGACATTCTTAGAGGAGGACAGTTCCTTGTTAAAGAAACCAAATGTGATGATGTTTTCACTTTAGAGGATTTGAGTGAAGAGCAACGTATGATGCGTGATAGCACAAAAGAATTTGTAGATCGCGAACTTTGGGCGCATTGGGAACGTTTTGAGAAAAAAGATTACAAATACACCGAAGAATGTATGCGTAAGGCTGGCGAACTTGGTTTGTTAAGTGTTGCCGTACCTGAATCTTATGGTGGTATGGGAATGGGATTCGTTTCTACTATGTTAGTTTGTGATTATATTTCTGGTGCAACTGGTTCTTTTAGTACCGCCTTCGGGGCTCATACAGGAATTGGCACTATGCCTATTACGCTTTATGGTACAGAAGAGCAAAAGCAGAAATATGTTCCTAGATTAGCTTCTGGTGAATGGTTTGGTGCTTATTGTCTTACTGAACCAGGTGCGGGTTCTGATGCTAACTCAGGAAAAACTAAAGCGGTTCTTTCAGCGGATGGCAAATCATACAGTATAACCGGTCAAAAAATGTGGATTTCAAATGCAGGTTTCTGTAATATGTTTATCGTTTTTGCTCGAATTGAAAATGATAAAAATATTACAGGTTTCATTTTAGAAAATGATCCAGCTAACGGAATCTCTATGGGTGACGAGGAGAAAAAATTAGGAATTCACTCCTCTTCTACACGTCAGGTATTCTTTAATGAAACAAAGGTCCCGGTAGAAAATATGTTATCTGAAAGAGGTAATGGATTTAAAATTGCCATGAATGCATTAAACGTTGGTAGAATTAAACTTGCAGCTGCTTGTTTAGATGCCCAACGTAGAGTGATAGGGGAAGCTACTAAATATGCAAACGAGCGTATTCAGTTTAAAACTCCTATTATGAATTTTGGTGCTATTAAATCTAAAATAGCAACAATGGCTACGAATTGTTATGCCGATGAATCTGCCTCTTATAGAGCAGCAAAAAATATTGAAGATAGAATAGCTTTGCGCGAGGCAGCTGGAAATTCGCATCAAGAAGCGGAACTTAAAGGTGTAGAAGAATATGCTATTGAATGTTCAATACTTAAAGTCGCTGTATCTGAAGACGTACAAAGTTGTACCGATGAAGGCGTACAAATATTTGGTGGTATGGGCTTTAGCGCCGATGCTCCTATGGAAAAAGCATGGAGAGATGCTCGTATTGCTCGTATCTATGAAGGTACAAATGAAATAAACAGAATGTTAGCTGTAGGAATGCTTGTTAAAAAAGCAATGAAAGGTCATGTAGACCTTTTAGGCCCTGCAACCAAAGTTGGTGAAGAATTAATGGGTATTCCATCTTTTGATACGCCCGATTACACTCAATTATTTGCTGAGGAGAAAGATGTAGTAACAAGATTGAAAAAAGTATTCTTAATGGTTGCTGGTTCAGCAGTTCAGAAATATGGCCCAGAATTAGAAAATCACCAACAATTAATGTTAGCTGCTTCTGATATTTTAATAGAAGTATACATGGCAGAATCAACAATTTTGAGAACTGAAAAAAATGCAAAACGTTTTGGTGAAGCTGAACAAGCTACGCAAATTGCAATGGCAAAATTATATTTATACAATGCTACAGAAACTATAATTCAGAAAGGGAAAGAAGCAATTATTTCTTTTGCTGAAGGTGATGAGCAACGTATGATGTTAATGGGACTTAAACGTTTCACTAAATATACAAACAACCCGAATGTAGTAGCTTTACGCACGCAAATTGCGGACAAAATAGCTGCTGACAATGGGTACACCTTTGACTAATTCAGATTACCTTTTGTTGTTTGGTAAATTGAATTTAAGCCGCCCTTAATAAGGGTGGCTTTTTATTTGGTAAACATTGCCATAGCAACTAATTTTATCCTATGCATAAAGAAATACTTGAACAGGTTTATAGCGTTAGTGATTTTAATAAAAATGGGCATAATGGGTAAATTTCAATCAAGTAAAGTATT
>CAXBIJ010000389.1:0-2892 GCA_963975675.1 uncultured Maribacter sp.
TTTCAGAAATTAAATAACATCAGTATTACTTTTCAATCGGTCAAAAGTTCAAGCACATGGAAAAATTTAAAGAGGCAAGACAATCAAAAGTTTCAATTACTGAACTAATGCTTCCCTCCCATTCTAATTTTGGAGGCAAAGTTCATGGCGGACATATCTTAAGCCTTATGGACCAAATTGCATTTGCTTGTGCTTCTAAACATTCACAACAATATTGTGTTACCGCCTCAGTAAACCGAGTAAACTTTCTAAATCCTATTGAAGTTGGCGAGTTAGTAACATTAAAAGCAAGCATTAACTATACCCGCCGAACATCTATGGTTGTTGGGGTTCGTGTGGAATCTGAAAATATTACTTCTGGTAAAAGAAAGCATTGTAACTCATCTTACTTTACCATGGTCGCAAAAGGTGTTGACGGTAAAAATGTACCAATACCTGGCTTAATCGTAACTGATGATCAAGGCGTGCGACGTTTTGCTCGTAGCAAGTATAGAAAATTAGAGGCTCAAGAACGAGATACAAAATTTGAATCTAAAACCTTTATTTCTAGTGATTATATACTCGAATTAGAAGCTGAAAATATTAAGATTGATTTGAAGTAATTTGCTCTGCTGCAGCAGCATCTAAAAACCAAATTAAATCTTTTGTTTTAGGAGATACATGACTTGCAGGGTATTTCAAGTACCCTTCTTCTCTATCAATTATGATTCTTACCTTTTCAGCTTTGCTATCTCCTGTAACCAAGAAAGCAACTGTTTTGGCATTGTTGATAACTCTGCCTGTTAATGAAACTCTTCGTTGACCTGACTCTGGGTGAATAGCCATTTCGCAATTATCTGGTGAAAGCCATAAATTTATTTCATGAGGAAAAATGGATGCTGTATGTCCATCATCACCCATGCCTAATATTACCATATCAAACTGTGGTAAACCTAATTCTTTAGGCAAAACCGTATCTAACAATTTACCATAGCGATTGGCTTCAAATTTCGGGTCGTTTTCACCTTTAATTCGATGAATATTTTCATGTGGTATGTCAACTTTAGAAATGAGGTGCTCAACAGTCATTCTATAATTACTTTCTTCATCATCTGGAGATACACAACGTTCGTCTCCCCAATATAAATGAATCGTACTCCAATCTACATCTTTCGAAAATTCTTCTGCTAAAACATCAAATACAATCTTAGGCGTACTACCACCTGACAAAGCTATATGAAATGCTTTTTGATTCGACGATTTCTCAATAAAAAACTTTGAAAATTCCTCGGCAACCTTAGTTTTATTCTGATATACTTTTAATTTCATACCTTATTTTATATTGAAGGGTTATAATCGAAATTTAACAAATTACACAGAACCCTGGATCATCTGATAAATTCTCACTTGGGTTACGCCATTCACCTAAACCTTCAATAAGGTCATTAGAATTCTCAGGACCCCAAACGCCCGCTGAATAACCATACATTTTTACATCTTTACCATTTTTCCAATAATCTAAAATAGGGTCAACAAATGCCCATGCCGCTTCAACCTCATCCGCTCTTGCATATAACGTTGCATCGCCTTGCATAGCATCTAAGAGTAATCGCTCATAGGCATCCATTACATTAGTTTCCCTTAAACTGGAATAGTAGAAATCCATATTCGCGCGTTCTACTTCAAAACCTTGACCAGGTACTTTAACTCCGAATTTTATCAGTATACCTTCATCTGGTTGAATTCGAATTATCAATTTATTATCCTTATTACTCATTCCTGATTCCTTAAAAATCTGATGATGTGGTGTTTTAAAATGAATTACCACTTCAGTTACTTTAGTAGGCATGCGTTTCGCTGTTCTTACATAGAAAGGTACATCTGCCCAACGCCAGTTATCTACAAAAAACTTAATAGCCGCGAAGGTTTCCGCTGTTGAATTTTTATCAACCCCTTCCTCTTCCCTATATCCTTTTACATCTTTACCATTAATTTTAGATGCCACATATTGTGCTCTAATGGTATTATTAAAAATTGTTTTTTCATCTGTCATTATCTTAAGAGACTTCAAAGCCTTCAACTTTTCATTACGAATCTCCTCTGCATCTGAGCTTAAAGGCGGCTCCATAACGATTAAGGCTACAATCTGTAATAAATGACTTTGAAACATATCTCTCAATGCCCCAGATTTATCGTAATACCCACCTCTTTTCTCGACACCAACACTTTCTGCATTGGTGATTTCTACGTGATGAATATAATTTCTATTCCAAAGTGGTTCAAATATACTATTAGCAAAACGAGTAACTAATAAGTTTTGAACCGTCTCTTTACCTAGGTAATGATCTATTCTGAATATTTGACCTTCCTTAAAATATGTTTGAAGTCCATTATTTAATTCTTTAGCAGATTCTAGACTATAACCGAATGGTTTTTCAACAATTAATCTTCTCCAACCAGTTTCTTCATCATTTAAGCCTTGATCAGATAAGTTTTTTGCAATTGGCTCATACAAACTAGGTGGTGTAGATAGGTAAAAAATAATATTGCCATCTGTACCATATTTTTGGTCTAGGTCACTTATACGTTTTTCTAAACGTTCGTAAGAGGTATCGTAATCAGTCCCTAAATCTTCATAAAACAATTTATCAGCAAACTTTTGAATAAATTCCTTGTCATTTTCCTTGCGATCCTCTTCAAAATAAAGACTCTCTAAAACCACTTTATTTCGAAATTTTAAATCACCTAAATCACTTCTACTAACTCCAAGTACAACAAAATTTTTAGGTAGATGATTACCTCTAAATAAATTGAATATGGCAGGTATTAATTTTCTCGCGGTCAAATCTCCAGATGCACCAAAAATGATGAGCATTTGATTGTCTGTATTCTTCATAAACCCTTTCTATTCTT
>CAXBIJ010000390.1:0-2857 GCA_963975675.1 uncultured Maribacter sp.
TATTCTAAGAGAATCATTTCACCGAAATATCATTTTATTAGAAGTATACCACAAAATAGTATGTATTGACAACAAATATTCCAAAAATACTACCAAAGCTATCTACATTTACAATGTAATCAAGCAAATAAAATTTTCATTTTCATATAGTGTTCTCGTAAAAGAGTCTTGTTCTAAAAACAAGACTCTTTTTAGTTTTAAGTGGTTCTAGCCACACAGTATCTAGAAAAATTCTCTATACTGAAGCACCCTAAAATCTATCGTATTGAACGCAGGGTTTTCTCGCTTCATTCTCTTATATTTTTTAAGACTACCTACTGCTCTATTCGCAGCGCCCGATGGGGCTATTAACGAAACTGTTTCTATATACTTGTTTGTAGCTGGGTGTATAAACTGATGTATTCGAGGAACAGTGTTTGAAATATTCAGCAATGAAACATCATATTCTTTTAAATGTTTCCTGAAAAAATATTCAGGTCCGTTTTTACTATTACCTCCTGTAAAAAGTAGTGTTTTTACTTTAGGATGCTTTTCTAAATAATGGAGTACATTTCGCAAAGCAATATTTTGCATACCAATATCTGATGCGTCAATTTTCAAACGCTCAGCCGATGATACAATATCACAAACACCAATCTTTCTTTGTTTTAAAAATAATTTTCGTTGTTCAATAGCTTCTTGACTAGTTTCAAACTTTAAGTTCAAGTTAAATATTTTATCTAAAATTGACCATAATTGACCATCTCTACTACCATAGCAAAAATCAACATCACCTTCTTTTAAAACACCTGTAGTAAATCTTGGAGGCGGTAAGGTGCCTACAATCAGTTTCTCTGTATTGTCGTCAATAAAAGGTTCATAAGGATGACTATGAAGAAACACTTTTTGCATTACTGGTTTTTTCTATTAAATTCTTTTTATGGCCAATTCATTTCTAAATTACTAACTTTAAGTGAAAGCAAAGAAAACGAGTTATGGGCAAGGGAGACAAAAAGTCGAAAAAAGGGAAAATATCAAACAATTCATATGGTGCAAGAAGACCTCGAAAAATCAAAAAAAGACCAACGATTGAGGAGAAAATAAAAGTTAGTAAAAAAAAGTAAATTTATTCGTCTATTCTAAAATTTAGACCTATTTGATTTTCTTCATCCAAGGTAATCTCATAGGTGTAGAAACCTATTGGTAAAGAATCAGTAAAAACTTCCGTAGGAAAATAATTATAACTAGTAGAATCTGTTAATATCGTAAGTGCAGCTGTTGGATAAGCCTTTTCAAACTCGATATATTCAGAAAATTTACCAGCTTCGATATTTTCAAATACCGTGTCATTTTGAGCTACTCGAACTTCAGTAAGAAACAACCTTGTACTGTTCTGAATACGAATGTTTACCATGCTCACATTGTCATCCCTATCTGTACAAGAGAAGAATAAACCTATGCAAAAAATACAAAGTAATAATGCCCGTTTCATATGCGCTATTTAAGTATAGCTAATAACGTAGAACTATAGATATTATTTTATCTTATAAATACAGGTTCGCTTTGCTTTATGGTATGCTCTTGACTGAATTCGTAATCATCTAAATTAAAACATTTAATATCTTCTAAGGTATTCGCATTAGAATCTACTATATAACGTACCATAGATCCTCTTGCCTTTTTAGCAAAAAAACTAATGATTTTTAATTTATCGTTCTTCCAGTCTTTAAATATTGGTGTAATAATTTCTGCTTGTATATTCTTTAGCTTCAAAGCACTATAGTATTCATTACTTGCCAAATTTAAAAGTAACTCGCCCTCTTCCATTTCATTGTTTAAATGCTCTGTAAGTCTATTACCCCAATACTCGTAAAGATTTTTCTTTCTACCGACCTTTAATGATGTTCCCATTTCTAATCGATATGGCTGCATTAAATCGAGTGGTCGTAAGATTCCATATTGACCAGATAAAATTCGAAGTTTTTTTTGCAACCGCTCTATTTTATCTTCAGATAATGTATACGCATCTATACCTTGATAAACATCACCATTAAAAGCATATATAGCCTGTCTAGAATTTTCAGGAGTAAACGGAGTTTCAAAATCTTGATTACGTTGCCAATTTAATTGCGCCAAATTATCTGAAATAGACATTAGCTTAGCCAACACTTTTGGCTTTTTCTTAACCAAAAGCTTGTTCAGCTTCGCAGCATCATCAATAAACTCAGGCAATGTATATTTAGTAGTTGGAAGTTCACTTTCGTAATTCAATGATTTAGCCGGTGAAATAACAATCTTCATAGTGCAATTTTTATATAGGCCCAAAAATAAAAAGGAATTGTAGGAAGACCTACGAAAGATAAAAAAGAGTTTAAATAGCGTTATCGAAGAATCTTATTCTGTACTGCTCTTACTATAATTACGCCATTTTTCTATAGCATTTGTCATATCTTCTGGCACTACAGAATCAAAACTCATGTACTCACCGGTAACAGGGTGAATAAAACCTAAGGTCTTGGCATGTAATGCCTGTCTTGGCAATAATTTAAAAGTATTATCTACAAATTGCTTATACTTCGTAAATGTTGTTCCCTTTAAAATCTTGTCACCACCATATCGTTCATCATTAAATAAGGTGTGACCAATATATTTCATATGAACACGAATTTGATGCGTTCTACCTGTTTCTAATTTACAAGAAACTAAGGTTACATACCCCAATCGTTCAAGCACCTTAAAATGGGTAACTGCATCTTTTCCTTCTTCACCTTCTGGGAAAACATGCATTTGCAAGCGATTCTTAGGGTTTCTACCTACATGACCAACTACAGTACCTTCATCTTCCAAAAGATGACCCCAAACCAAAGCGATATATTCA
>CAXBIJ010000391.1:0-2853 GCA_963975675.1 uncultured Maribacter sp.
ATGCCGACCGAGATTGAAACAGAACTGGCTAAATTGGCTATTTCTATGGTGCCTAATATGGATAAAATTAGATTTGTCAATAGTGGTACTGAGGCATGTATGAGTGCGGTTCGCTTAGCGAGAGGGTATACGGGCAAGGATAAGATAATAAAATTTGCAGGATGCTATCATGGTCATTCAGATTCGTTTTTAATACAGGCAGGTAGTGGTGCAGTCACATTTGGTAGTCCTAATAGTCCTGGGGTAACGCAAGGTACCGCTAAAGATACTTTGTTGGCAGCTTACAATGATTTAGCAGGTGTAAGAGCGCTGGTGAAAGCTAATAAAGGAGAGTTAGCTGCTATTATTATTGAGCCGATTGCAGGTAATATGGGATGCATTGTGCCAACAGATTCTTTTATGAAGGGTTTACGTGAAATTTGTACCCAAGAAAATATTCTTTTAATTTTTGATGAGGTGATGACTGGCTTTCGCTTGGCGAGGGGTGGTGCACAAGAGGTTTTGAATATAAAAGCTGATATTGTTACTTATGGGAAGGTTATCGGTGGAGGTTTACCAGTAGGTGCCTTTGCTGCAAAATCTGAGATAATGAATTTCTTAGCGCCCGATGGTCCTGTTTATCAAGCAGGTACTTTGAGTGGAAATCCATTGGCAATGAGTGCAGGTTTGGCAATGTTGACTGAACTGAATAATAAGCCAGAGGTATTTCAAAGTTTGGCTGATAAAACAGAATATTTACATAAAGGAATTGCTAAAGTTTTAACCGCAAAAGGGATAGACCACCAAATAAATCGATTTGGCAGTATGATTTCAGTTCATTTTACGGATGAACCAGTTGTTGATTTCGCTTCTTCTGCAAAGGGTGATAATGCGACTTTTAAAGCCTATTTTCATGGTATGTTAGAGAAAGGTATTTACTTGCCACCAAGTGCATTTGAAAGCTATTTCTTAAATGATGCTTTAACATATGCAGATTTAGACGATACCATTAAAGCTTTAGAAGGGATAAAACTTTAATATTTTATTCGATACGTTTTATAAATCCACCAACCGGCTGCTATAAATAAAAATTGAACAGCAATTCGGATAATTGCTGCAACCTTAGACCCTATGGCTGGGACATCTTTGGTTATGTCCCAAATATGAATTGGTAAGAAAGCTATCATCAGTAGAAAAAAACCAAGTCCACCCCATTTTCTGTATTTTGGAATTAAAAGAGCAATTCCTATAGCCGCTTCAGCAATGGCAGATAAAATATTGGCGATAGTTTCGGGAAAAAATTTAGGTATGAACTCGTTGTACGTTTCTGGAGCATACAGATGATTAAAGGCCCCAGCAAGCATCAAAAATGCTAAAATAAAAATCACTATAATTTGAAAAATTTTCATGTTGGTTGATTTCAACCTAAGGTAACATTTTTTAAATTATCTATTTAAAATTATATTGAACATCAAACTGAAAGGCGTTTTAGAAAAATTGGTTTGTGGTGTAATAGGTATAATTTAAATTAATTGTAGTCAAATCTTTAATTCGGTAAGAGAGTGATTCTTCGTAACGTTGAAAGGTAGGCTCTGCGAAAATTAATCCCAGCCTAAAATTTAGACCTACTATATTCCTTATTACCTAATTCAATCTAAAATATATTGACCAAGTATACAATTCCACCACTGAAAGAATCAATTCTTTGAAATACATAGATTAAGGTTATTACTGGAGAATAAATAGGTTGCGATTAAATGCAAAAAAAGACCTACTGAGGGCAAGTCTTTTTTTTAAACAAATCAATTATGCTATTTTTTTTCAGAGCGTTTTCCTTTTCTACCACCTTCTCTTTTTTTATGCCCTTGCATACCCTTTCTATGGCTCATTTTTTCATATTTCTCGAATTGCTCAGGAGTAAGTATAGATTTCATTTCTTTCTTACGTGCAATTTGATAATCTAATCTTTCATTTTGTAAAGCATATTTTTCTTCAGCTGTCATTTCTTTTTTGCCTTCTTCCTTCCTTGCTTTATACGCTTCCATTTTTGACTTTCGAGTCTTAGCATCTGCCGTAAGGATAGATTTTATTTTTGATTGCTGAGATTCATTTAAATCTAAGGCTAAGGTCATTTTTTTGGTTTGAAGAGTTGCCATCTGTTCAGGAGTTAAATTCTTCATATCTCCTCTCTTTCCTTTCATAGTATGATCTTGTGCCGTTACCGATATCGCTGCCATTACTAAAATAGCCATTATTAATTTTTTCATTTATATTGTTTTATGTATTTGTTTCTTGGACATAAATTATTCAACTAGGTTTAAAGCCAATAACAATTTTAGCAAAAATTTAACTCCACATGTACTATGTTAAAAATCAAAAAGCGCGGCTTTCAGGCCGCGCTTTTAAGTAGGTATATTTTGTAAATATTTTAATTAGTTTGAGTTCTATTTTCTAGATTTTTATAAGGATTAATTACAATATCAGCATCTTGCTCGTAAGTATTAGTCACTATTTCTTTCTGTACATCAGTATTAGTGCTTTGGTGATATACCACTGAAGCACAAATGAAACAAGCTAAATAAATAAGACTTTTTAATTTACTGGTCATGATATGGGGGTTTTTAATTTTTCACTAATCTATAGAACAAAAACGCATGAAAAAGCCCATTGTTGTGTAATGGGCTTTTTTTGATGTGAGAGATCTTTAAATTGTGGTAAGCTGATTTCATTCATCGATGATATTGGTTTTTCATCGATAGAGTCAAAAAAGTGACCTAATTTTAAATCTACTATTTTGGGTCTAAAATGAGGTTAATACGTTCAGAAACATCGTTTAAGTGTAAAAACGTAGCAAAATCAAAAACTAAAGCGTTC
>CAXBIJ010000392.1:0-2818 GCA_963975675.1 uncultured Maribacter sp.
GATTCTGCAGTTTTACCAAAACAACAAGATTTTTATATCCCTGAGTTTTCTAATGATATTCATTATGAAGTTGAGGTTTTGGTTAAAATTAAGAAGGTTGGTAAGCATATTAGTGAGGAATTTGCATCTTCTTATTATGATGAAATCGGATTAGGAATCGATTTTACAGCTCGAGATTTACAATCGAAATTAAAAGAAAAAGGCTTGCCGTGGGAAAAGGCAAAGGGTTTTGATGGTGCGGCTGTAATAGGAGAGTGGCTGTCAAAAACACAATTTAAAAACCTTAATGACTTAAATTTCAAGTTAGTAAAGAATGATGAAGTTGTACAAAATGGTAATACGAGTTTAATGCTTTGGAAGATTGATGAGATTATAGCTTATGTTTCAACATTTTTTATGCTTAAAAAAGGAGATATAATTTTCACAGGTACTCCTGCCGGTGTTGGGAAAATAAGTCCAAATGACTATCTTTCGGGTAGCTTAGAAAATATAGAGCTTTTTACCTTAAAAATTAAATAATGATTTATAACCTGGATAAGATTAATGAGATGGCAGAGGGGGATCAGGATTTTATAAATTCTGTAATATCTGTTTTTTTGGAAGAAGTTCCTGAAGATTTAGATTTATTAGAAAAGGCGCTAACTGCCCAAGACTATGGTCAAGTATATCAGCTGGCTCATAAAATAAAGCCTAATGTTGATTTGTTGGGTATGGAGCAGACTCGTGCAATTGCCTTAGAATTGGAAACATTAGGAAAAGAAGAAGGCAATATGGAGGAAATGAAAAAGAAATTTCCATTGCTTAAAACCGATATTAATCAGGTTGTTTCAGAATTAAAAAAAGACTTTCATTTATAATGCTTGCAGAAATTATAACTATTGGTGATGAAATTCTCATCGGCCAAATAGTGGACACTAATTCCGCTTTTATAGCTAAAGAACTTAATAAAATCGGAATTTCAGTTTATCAAATCACCTCTATTCAAGACGATAAGGCACATATTTTAAATGCATTTAACGATGCTGCAAAACGTGTAGATGTGGTATTGGTAACTGGTGGACTTGGACCTACTAAAGACGATATTACTAAACATACCTTTTGCGAGTTTTTTAATGATGAGCTTGTAGAGAATGGTGCGGTCCTAGCACATGTTGAGGAGTTGTTCGCAAAGTATATTTCTAGTACACCTATATCAGATATCAATCGAAAACGAGCATTGGTTCCGAGTAGGGCTGAAGTATTGCACAATGCAAATGGTACAGCTCCAGGAATGTGGATGCATCAAGACGGAGTAACATTCATTTCAATGCCAGGTGTGCCCTTTGAAATGAAACATTTGATGATTGAATCGGTCATACCTAAATTAACTACTTTTTACAAGAGACCACATATTATCCATAGAACAATAGTTACGTATGGTTTGGGTGAAAGTTCTATTGCGAATCGAATAGAATCTTGGGAAGATAATCTTCCATCTTCCATAAAATTTGCTTATTTACCTAATTTAGGAAAAGTTAGATTGCGTTTGTCAGCTAAAGGATCTGACTACACAAAATTGGGTGCATTAATTGATGCTGAATGTGAAAAACTCTATCCGCTAATCAATGATATTATGTTTGGTTTAGAAGATGATGAGTCTATTGAAGAGATAATTGCAAAATTACTTACAAAAAGAAACTTGACAGTAGCTACTGCCGAAAGCTTCACAGGTGGTAAAATTGCAGAAAGCATGACTTCTATACCTGGGGCTTCAAATTACTTCAAAGGTAGTGTTGTGAGCTACGCTACAGAAACTAAAGTAAATGTACTTAAGGTGCCTCAAGAAATTATCGATAAGCATTCTGTGGTTAGCGCTGAGGTTGCAAGTGCAATGGCGAAAGGAGTGCGGAAACTGATGAAAACAGATTTTGCAATTGCGACAACTGGTAATGCTGGTCCATCAAAAGGAGATTCAAATGCAGAGGTAGGAACTATATTTATCGCGATTGATGGTCCCGAGGTGCATTTAGTTCAAAAATTTCAAATGGGAAGCACTCGAGAACGTATTGTAGAAAAGGCTGTAAATAAGGCATTTGAGCTACTTCAAAAAGAAATTTTAAAAATGTGATCCTTATTGTTGTCTGAACGATAAAAATGATATAAATTTGCACCCTGTTTAAAAGAAAAAATCAGCACGATGTCAAAAGTTTGTGAAATTACGGGAAAGAAGGCGATGTTCGGAAACAATGTTTCGTTTTCGATTAATAAGACGAGAAGAAGATTTGATGTAAATCTATCTAAAAAACGTTTTTTCATCCCAGAAGAAGACCGTTGGATAACTCTTAAAGTATCAACAAGAGCTTTAAAGAGTATCAATAAGAAAGGTATATCTGCTGTTTTGAAAGAAGCAAAAGCAAAAGGATTAGTTATTAAGTAATCTGGAAAATAGAGCGTAAGATGGCAAAGAAAGGTAATAGAATACAAGTTATATTAGAATGCACTGAGCATAAAGAATCTGGTCAACCAGGTACTTCAAGATATATCACTACGAAAAATAAAAAGAACACTCCTGAGAGATTGGAAATTAAAAAATTCAATCCTATTCTTAAGAGAATGACCGTTCATAAAGAAATTAAATAGATTTTCGATTTAAGAAAATCACAAAAAAATATAAGTCATGGCTAAGAAGACCGTAGCAAGTTTACAGACAAGTTCTAAAAGATTGACAAAGGCTATAAAAATGGTTAAGTCACCAAAATCAGGTGCTTACGTTTTTGTTGAGCAAGTTATGCCACCAGAATTGGTTGATGCATGGATTGACAAGAAATAAGAAAACTAA
>CAXBIJ010000393.1:0-2807 GCA_963975675.1 uncultured Maribacter sp.
ACTATCAGGGTACAGAAGGGCGTTTGAAAATTCTATAGGCCAGGCACTCGACCATACTTTAGCTTTAGCTGCTAACGCGGCGGCAAATGGTGAGGAGTTGAATGCTGCTAAATTTTGTTTGGATTATCAACAAGATGGTGGTGGTTTTAACGAGTGGCATCTACCTACACCACAGGATGCAATAGATTTCTTAAATAATTATTGGTCAAAGCCACATATTTCTAATCTTGTACATAGTACTGCTTATACAAACATGATGCATAGTGCACAAATAGGAAATGATCGCACCATGAGAACATTAACCACGCAAGCGCAAGATAGAACAGGCAAAGGACTATGGATTGGTGATTATGTCGTAGCTCGTGAAAATGTAGGTAAGGTTTATCCGACCAAAAATTGGTAGTGTCAAGCGATTATATCAGCGCGTTTTAGATTTCGAAATATGCCAGCTTATGAATGGGGTTAAATATGTTGAGCCAACCAATCGCCAACTTCACTAGTTTTATAACTTTTACCTCCATCAGCATGAATTGGCTCATATAATGAAACTTTACTACCTACTGAAGAAGAAGGCATTAGACCCATAGAACCAGCAATAACAGAAGCTTCATCAGTTAAGATATCACCAAATAGGTTAGCAGTAATAATTACATCATATCCTTTTGGCCATTGAATTAAACGCATAGCTACAGCATCGATGAACTCATAAGTAACTTCAACTTCAGGATAATCTTTTTCCATCGCTTGAACCGTTTCTCTCCATAATCTTGAAGATTCTAATACGTTAGCTTTATCAACACAACATAATTTTTTAGAACGTTTCATCGCCATGTCAAATCCTTTTTTAGCCAAACGTTCAATTTCGAAACGTTGGTAGGTCATGGTGTCAAATGCTGTATTACCATCATCTTTTCTACCACGTTCACCAAAATAGATTCCGCCCGTTAACTCTCTCAGGATGATTAAATCAGTACCCTCAATTCTATCTCTTTTTAAGGGAGATTTATCGATTAATGAAGGAAAAGTAAAGGTTGGACGTACATTAGCGAACAAACCTAATTTTTGTCTCATCTTCAATAATCCTTGCTCAGGACGTACTTTAGCTGATGGGTCATTGTCAAAACGTGGATGGCCTATGGCACCAAAAAGAACAGCGTCAGCATTTGCACAAATCTCATGCGTTTCATCTGGGTATGGCTCACCAACAGCATCAATGGCAGCCGCACCAGTTAAGGCAGGTTTCCAGTTGAAATCATGTTTGTATTTTTTAGCAATAGCGTCACATACTTTTACCGCTTGATCAATAACTTCTGGACCGATACCATCACCGGCTAATAAGGCAATATTTAATTTCATTTTATTTAGTTGTATGTTGCTCCTCATTCTTCATTAGAAAGTACGGAGCAATCAGTTTAAATTATATTCAACATTTTTTCGGTTGCCTTGATGGCGCTAACTGTTTGGTCAGAATCTAACCCTCTTGAGGTAAATTCCTTGCCATCCATTTCCCAAGTAATTACCGTTTCACAAAGCGCATCAGAAGTACTCCCAGGGGGTATCCTTACTGCATAATCTGTTAATTTAGGTAAAGTTTTATTTTTGGCGATATACACTTTTTTTAAGGCATTCATAAATGCATCATACTGTCCGTCACCTTGAGCATGTGCTTCATAAACTTTGCCATCAACTTCAACTGATAGCGTAGTGGAAGGCATTAAACCTTTAGCATGTGTTAATACATATGATTTCACAAAAACCTTTTGCTTATAATCGGCAGTGTCTAAAACATCTGAAATGATAAAAGGGAGATCATCTTTAGTAACACGTTCTTTTTTATCTCCTAATTCTATAATTCTGGCTGTCACCTTTTTTAACTCATCATCATTCAGCGTTAGCCCAAGTTCTTGTAGGTTTTTCTGAATGTTGGCTTTGCCAGACATTTTACCCAATGCATACTTACGTTTTCTTCCAAAACGTTCTGGCATTAAATCACTAAAATACAAGTTCTTTTTACTATCTCCATCTGCATGTATGCCTGCTGTTTGCGTAAATACATTATCGCCAACAATGGGCTTGTTTGCAGGAATGGTAAAACCGGTAAAAGCAGAAACCAATTTACTCACTTTGAATAACGAGGTTTCATTTACGTTAATTTCTACCGCTGGTAAAAAATCGTTTATAACTGCAACAGCACTTGCCATAGGGGCGTTACCTGCACGTTCGCCCATTCCATTAACAGTTAGGTGCAATCCATGACAACCTGCTTTTACAGCTTCCATAATATTGGCTACACCTAAATCATAATCGTTGTGACCATGAAAATCAAAATGCAATTTCGGAAATTTTTGAACTATCTCTGAAATGTATGCATACGTCTCAGTATGTGTTAGAATACCTAATGTATCGGGTAATAATATTCTTTTAACGGGTTGAGTAGAAAGGAATTCTAAAAATTCAAAAACATAGGCTTTTGAATTTCGCATCCCGTTACTCCAGTCTTCTAGATAGATATTATTAATAATACCTCTTTCAGAGGCGTTTTTGAAAATTTCACCTATTTCTGAAAAGTGTTGTTTTGGAGTTTTCTTTAGTTGATGTTCTAAATGGTTTAAAGAGCCTTTTGTAAGTAGGTTTTGAGAGATTGCACCTGATTTTTGCATCCAATCTAACGAAATGCCACCGTCTACAAAAGTAAGAACCTCTACACGTTCTAAATATCCTTTAGTAGCTGCCCATTCAGTGATTTTTTGAACAGCTTCAAGCTCACCATCAGAAACACGAGCTGAGGCAACCTCAATACGGTCTAC
>CAXBIJ010000394.1:0-2794 GCA_963975675.1 uncultured Maribacter sp.
AGTAAATATAAAATGGCCAATTATTTTAATACACTATCATTAAGAGATAAATTAACGCAACTTGGGAAATGCCGATTTATGGATTCGTCAGAGTTTGCCGATGGTGTAAATGCTTTAAAAGGCAAAAAAATCGTTATCGTAGGTTGTGGGGCACAAGGATTAAACCAAGGTTTGAACATGAGAGATTCTGGTTTAGATATTGCTTATACCCTTAGAGATGCTGCGATAAAAGAAAAAAGACAATCTTTTATTAATGCTTCTGAAAACGGTTTTACCGTGGGTACATACCAAGAATTGATTCCGAGTGCAGATGTGGTAATCAATTTAACGCCAGACAAGCAACATACTGCTGTTGTTGGTGCTGTTATGCCGTTAATGAAGAAGGGTGCTACACTTTCTTATTCACACGGTTTTAATATCGTTGAAGAAGGTATGCAAATACGTGAAGATATTACGGTTATTATGGTTGCACCAAAATGTCCGGGATCAGAAGTACGTGAAGAATATAAAAGAGGTTTTGGTGTACCAACATTAATTGCGGTACACCCAGAAAATGATCCAGAAGGAAAAGGATTAGAGCAAGCTAAAGCATATGCAGCTGGTACAGGCGGTCATAAAGCTGGTGTTTTGGAATCTTCATTTGTTGCAGAAGTAAAATCAGATTTAATGGGTGAGCAGACGATACTTTGTGGTTTGTTACAGACAGGCTCTATTCTTTGCTTTGATAAAATGGTAGCAAAAGGTATTGATGCTGGTTATGCTTCTAGATTAATTCAATATGGTTGGGAAACAATTACAGAAGGTATGAAGTATGGTGGTATCACACATATGATGGATCGTCTTTCAAATCCTGCTAAAATAAAAGCATTTGAATTATCCGAAGAATTAAAAGATATCATGCGTCCTTTGTTTCAAAAGCATATGGATGATATTATGACCGGTCATTTTTCTAAAACTATGATGGAAGATTGGGCAAATGATGATAAAAACTTATTGACTTGGAGAGCTGCAACCGGTGAAACAGCTTTTGAGAAAACACCAGCAGGTAGTCAAGAAATTACTGAACAAGAGTTTTATGACAATGGAGTATTAATGATAGCTATGGTTAGAGCTGGTGTTGAATTGGCTTTTGAAGCCATGACAGAATCAGGCATTATAGCTGAATCTGCATATTATGAATCATTGCACGAAACTCCATTAATAGCAAATACAATCGCTCGTAAGAAATTGTTCGAAATGAACCGTGTTATTTCTGATACAGCTGAATATGGTTGTTATCTTTTTGATCATGCATGTAAGCCACTTTTAACAGGTTTTATGAAAAATATCGATACAGATGTTATCGGTACAAATTTCTCTGATGGAATGGACAATGATGTAGATAATGCTAAATTGATTTCAGTTAACAAGGCATTACGTGAGCATCCGGTAGAGATTGTTGGTGCTCGTTTACGTGAGTCAATGACTGCAATGAAGCCTATAGTTTAGATTTTTTAAATCTAAGGAAGTCATTTTAATTGTCCGGTTGAGTACATTCGACTAATACTGCAACACCAAAACGGAATTGCGATTTTTCGAATGTACTCAACCGGACAATTTAAGTTTTTGAGGTCGTTATCGTTTTACTAACAAAATAATGTAGTAGAAAGAGCAAATAAAATGAAAGGGAAGAAGCCAACGTATTTTCCGAAGTTAGATGATGTAAGAAATGCAGCAAAGATTATTTCTGAAATTTCAGAAGTAACCCCCTTGACTGAAAGTATTAGGCTTTCAAAACAATTTGAATGTCAGGTTCGGTTAAAGCGCGAAGATTTACAACGAGTTCGTTCCTATAAAATTAGAGGAGCTTTTAATAAAATAAGTTCACTTTCCAAAGATGAAAGGGCTAGAGGAGTCATTTGCGCAAGTGCAGGTAATCATGCACAAGGTGTAGCATTTGCATGTTTTCATTTGAAGATAAAGGGCACCATTTATATGCCCTCGGTTACACCAAAGCAAAAAGTTGAACAAACCAATTTATTCGGTGGTGAATGGGTAGAAATAGTTTTAGAAGGAGATACATTCGATGATGCCTCGCATGCTGCACGAGAGTTTGGTCAAAAAACAGGTAAAATATTTGTTCATCCATTCGATGATCCAAAAATTATAGAAGGTCAAGCAACTGTTGGACTTGAGTTAATAGAACAGACCAAAATGCCTATCGATTATCTTTTCGTTTGTATTGGTGGTGGTGGCTTGGCATCAGGCCTAATAAGTGTTTTTAGTGTACTATCTCCGAATACCAAAATCATAGGCGTAGAGCCCCAAGGTGCACCTTCTATGAAAACCTCTATGGAAACGGGTAAGGTGGTATCACTCGAACATATCGATAAATTTATTGATGGGGCAGCTGTTAAAAAGGTGGGTGAGTTGACTTTTCCTATTTGTAATTATTATTTAGATAAAATGATAACTGTAGATGAGGGTAAGGTCTGTCAAACAATTCTTGACCTTTATAATAGAGATGCTATTGTAGTTGAGCCTGCAGGAGCTTTAACGATTGCAGCTTTAGATGAATTTAAAGA
This sequence comes from uncultured Maribacter sp., assembly GCA_963975675.1. GTDB lineage: Bacteria > Bacteroidota > Bacteroidia > Flavobacteriales > Flavobacteriaceae > Maribacter. The sequence goes on from CAXBIJ010000394.1 coordinate 2,565, forward strand.
TGAAATAAAAGGAAAAAATGTAGTGTGTATCATTGGTGGTAGTAATAATGATATTACTAGAACTGCAGAAATAAAAGAGAGAGCTTTATTGTATGGTAAACTTAAACACTATTTCATTATTCGTTTTCCCCAACGACCCGGTGCACTTAAAGAATTCGTCGTTGATATTTTAGGTCCCAACGATGATATTACACATTTTGAATACTCAAAGAAATCGAGTCGAGAAAATG
>CAXBIJ010000395.1:0-2775 GCA_963975675.1 uncultured Maribacter sp.
AAAAAAAACTGAATACTAACGGAATAATTACCACTTTGGCCGCAAGAAGAATCCAAATAACCAGGGTAAGCGTAAAAATGAAATAAAAAGTATTGGCTAAATTGAGAGTATATTTTCGCATCGTGTTTAAAAAATTATATCAATTTAAATTTTTCTTTGACCTTGAACAAAACCCTTTAATTTCTTGTAAAATTTGGTAAAGTCGATTGCTTTTTTATGCACATTTAAATTTTTGGTTAGAATCATAATCGCGATTAAAAAGGGTTAGTTATAGCCTAATTGCTTTTAGTATTCAGTGTTGATATCACCAACTAAGCTATAAGGATAAAGCTACCCCTAAATAAAAAAGATAAAAATGACATTGGTCAGTCGTTCAATCTATTTTCAAAAATGTCGGTGATAAACACTATAAGTAGTTTTTTAGTAGTCTTATTTTTCAATAACCTCCATGAGTCCAAAGCTATTCCCCTCGGTATCTTTACACCCTGCGATATACCCAATTTTTGAAATCATAGATTTAGGTTCAACGATTTCCCCACCTAGTTCTCTCACTTTGGCAATGGCTTCATCAATAGAATCTACTTCGATAAAATTAGTGATGTTCTGACCAGACTTTTGCCTTTTGGCAATACCTCCACCAATTCCTTTTTTTCCGGTCTTTGCTAAAGTTTCAATAAGGTAATATTCAGTTGGGCCAGAAGGGTATTCTTCTATTTTCCATCCAAATAAGTTTTCATAAAAACTTTTAGCCCTAAGAACATCTTCTGCAGAAATATCAAAATGTATTATTGAAGCCATTATTTATTTTTTTAGTGATAGTGATGTTGAACAAATTTTTTACACAATAATAAATTTGATGCTTTTTCATCTTTCCCAAAATGATCAGGGTCACTTTATCTTATTGAACAAGGTTATCGGCATTATTACCAAATCATCATCTCATTTAGTTGACTGACCAATATCATGGTTTTGCATAAATGCCAACAGTACTTTTAAAAAAAAATCACCATGTACAAAATATTGCTACCCACCGACTTTTCAGAAATATCAAAAAATGCTATCGACTATGCTGTATATCTTTTCGAGCGGGAGACTTGCATTTTTTACCTCTTACATGCCTATTACATTGTACCTTCTGAAACTGGTACTAAAGTAGATGCAGGTAATGCTTTAGGGCTACTACAAAAAAGATTAGAGGCAGCGAAAAATACAAAACACACGTTTAAAAACGTATTGTTGACCGATACAGCTTTGGGTGGTATAGAAAAAACAATAGCTGAAAAAGAAATCCATTATGTTTTCATGGGTACGAAAGGGTCTTCAGCAATAAAGGAAATTTTTATGGGAAGCGTTACGACCAGTGTCATAAAATATATTTATAATTGCCCTATAATTGCCGTACCTGGCGAATATGATTATGACATACCTGATGATATTCTTTTTGCAACCGATTATAAACATACATTCACTTCTTCTGAATTGACACCTTTGATCAAGTTAGCATCACTTTGGGGTTCAATCATTAACATCGTATACATCAATTCAAAAAACGAACTTGAAGACATTCAAAAATCAAACAAAGTATTACTTCAAAATCAACTAAATGAAACGAAACATCGATTTATAATGGTAAAGAAAAAGAATTCGGTTTCGTCAACGTTAAAAGATTTGGAAAAACAATATACAAATATCGGTATGGTTACCTTTCTAAAAACCAAACATAGCTTTTTTGAAAAATTGGTACGTGAACCAATTATAAAAAATATGTCCTTTATGACCAACGTACCGCTTTTGATACTGCCTGACAAACAATAAGACTAATGAATTTATAAGATTTACGAAAATGTTATCAAAGTATTACCTTTAAAATATATTGTTAATCTTTCTTGTTAGATTCCATTAAACCAGGGTGAAATCGTTTTAGGTATGCATTACGGATCGAGTCCATTCTTTTCATCAATTCTTCCATTTCGATAGGTTGTCGTTCCCATTGATTAAAGAAATAATCGTCCCTAAAAAAATCTCGCATGAATAGAGAATCATTTTTAGGGAAAAATGAAAAATCATCTTTCCACTCAAAAGGTGTGCTTTCCTTAAAATATTTTCTAAATGAGCCCATAAGACTATCAAGATTTACATTAAGTGAATCGCCCTTAACGTTAGTATATGAATACGAATAAACAGAATCGTACTTAATTAAATTTCCGAGTTCGTCATATTCTCTATGAACGTTCCAAGAACCTTTAGGTTCAATAACAGAATCTTTCTCTGTTTGGCTAGTTAGCGGCTCTTTTTCTTGACCTTTACATGCTGTAAATAGCATCACAAGTATTATTATTATTGGAATCTTCATGTTTTAATATTTAATTATTTCTAGTATTTGAACGTGGTGTTGTTCTATTGCTTCTACCTCTATTTGCATTATTTTCCTCATGGTAACGGCGAATGTTCTCTTCGTTATAATTACGAATTCTTTCATATCTCGATCGGCTTAAATCTATATTTCGATATCTCGGTGGCAATACGTTTCGCCTTACCCATACCCCCCCATCTAGATATACATAGGTTCGCGCCGATAAATCATAATAGAAGCTATATTCAGGAAAATAGACATACCTAACTACTTCCAATCGATTAGGATAGAACCATGGCGGTGGTGGTTGCCCGATCCTAGATGAAACAACTATGGGGCCACAGCTAGCTAAAAACAATAAAATTATTACTGTTATTAATAGAACAAAAGATTTATATAAGTTTCTACTTTCCATCACTTTA
>CAXBIJ010000396.1:0-2773 GCA_963975675.1 uncultured Maribacter sp.
AATGTTCAGCATTCAAGACTCTATCCCTAAGGTATTAAAGGAATTAAATGAGGGCGTTAAATATTATACCGAGCAACTCAACTACAACTTAAATAAAGACTTCAACGGTAGATTACCTGTAGGTGATGACGCATATGATATAAGTGATGTAAATTATGGTAACGGTAACCCAAAAAACAGAGTTGATGATGAAAGCCATGGTACGCATGTTGCGGGTATAATAGCTGCTGAACGTAATAATGGTAAAGGAGTAAATGGTGTTGCCAACAACGTTGCCATTATGAGTATAAGAGCGGTGCCAAATGGTGATGAGTATGATAAAGATATTGCGCGAGGTATTCGCTATGCTGTTGACAATGGTGCCCGAGTGATAAATGGAAGTTTTGGAAAATCATTTTCACCAAATGCAGAATGGGTTTATGAGGCAATTAAATATGCAGCTGAAAAAAATGTGCTTTTTGTACATGCAGCAGGTAATGATGGTGCAAATTTAGATGACCCAACTAATGGCAATTACCCAAATGACCAAGTGAACAACGGTCCTGAAATGGCAGATAATGTTATAACCGTAGGAGCTTTGAATTCCAAATATGGTTCAGAATTGGTAGCAAGTTATTCTAATTACGGCAAAGTAAATGTTGATGTTTTTGCCCCAGGTACAGATATCTATTCTACCTTCCCAAACAATAAATATGAATATTCCCCGGGCACTTCAATGGCAGCACCTGCCGTTGCCGGAGTAGCTGCCTTGGTTATGTCGCAATATCCATCGCTTACAGCAGTACAGGTTAAAAAGATTATTTTACAATCTGGAATACCAATTAGGGCAAAAGTGATTTTAGGCGGAGACAATGCTAAAAGTGCATCATTAGACCAAATTTCAACTTCTGGGAAAATTGTGAATGCTTACAATGCATTGGTAATGGCAAGCAAAGTAGCTGCAGGACAGATTCAATTATAAAATTTATATAAACCTCTATGACTAAATCAATATTTACATTTTTAATAGCATTATTCTCCATTGGATTAATTGCTCAGAACAAAACCGACTATTGGCAACAACATGTAGACTACACCATGGAAGTAGATATGGATGTTGATAGTTATCAATACACCGGAACCCAAACCTTGGTCTACACCAATAATTCGCCAGATGAATTAAAAAGGGTTTACTTCCATTTATATTTCAACGCCTTTCAGCCAGGAAGTGAAATGGATATTCGTTTGCAAACTATTGCAGATCCTGATGGACGTATGATCACTGAGGAAAAAAAGAGTAGAATTTCTATCCTTTCTGAAAGTGAAATGGGATATCTACACGCTACTTCTTTAACACAAGATGGTATGAACGTGACCTTTTCTGAAGAAGGTACCGTATTGGTCGTTGACTTAGCTTCACCAATAGCACCGGGTAGTAAATCTACTTTTAACATGGCTTTTAATGGTCAGGTACCATTGCAGATAAGACGTTCTGGCAGAAATAACGAAGAAGGGGTTGCCTTGTCTATGAGCCAATGGTATCCAAAGCTTGCAGAGTATGATTTTGAAGGCTGGCATGCTGACCCATATATAGCACGTGAATTTCAAGGGGTATGGGGCGATTTTGATGTGAAATTAACCTTAGATAAAAAGTATACTGTTGGTGGTACTGGCTATCTTCAAAACCCAAATGATATAGGTCATGGGTACGAAACACCTGGAACAAAAATCAAAAAACAAAAAGGGAAAACATTAACCTGGCATTTTAAAGCGCCAATGGTTCATGATTTTATGTGGGCGGCAGATCCTGAATACATTCACGATATTCAACAAGTACCAAATGGCCCGGTATTACATTTCCTATATAAGAACAATCCTAAAATATTAGAAAATTGGAAAAATCTTCAACCAAAAACAGTTGAGGCTATGGAGTTTTTTAATAAGAATATTGGGGAATATCCATATGATCAATATTCTGTAATACAAGGTGGTGATGGTGGTATGGAATATGCCATGTCTACTCTAATAACCGGTGATCGTAAATTTGGTAGCCTAGTTGGGGTAATGGCGCATGAAATGGCGCATTCTTGGTTTCAGCATATATTGGCAACCAATGAAGCAAAACATGAGTGGATGGATGAAGGGTTTACTTCCTTTATTTCTAAACTTTGTATGACCGAAATAATGGACTTAGATAAAGACAATCCTTTTGAGGGTACTTATAAAGGATATAGAAATCTAGCACTTTCAGGTAAAGAACAGCCACAGACTACCCATGCTGATCGTTATGATTTAAATTTCGCTTACGGTATATCAGCCTATAGTAAAGGTTCTATTTTCTTATCTCAATTAGGGTATATCATTGGTCAAGACAAATTAATGGAGACCATTCGCAAATACTATGCTGAATTTAAATTTAAGCATCCGGTTCCTAATGATATTAAACGAGTTGCAGAAAAAGTATCTGGCTTTGAACTAGATTGGTATTTAACCGATTGGACCCAAACCACAAATACTATTGATTATGCAATTAAGGAGGTTGTTGCCTCAAATAATACTACTAAGGTAACTTTAGAGCGTATCGGTTTAATGCCTATGCCTTTAGATGTTTTGGTTGTTTATAATGACGATACAAGAGAAACATTCTATGCGCCTTTACGTATGATGCGTGGCGAAAAAGAAAATCCTTATGCTGGTATTGAACGAACAGTTTTAGAAGATTGGCCGTGGGCATACCCCACCTATGATTTTGTAATCAATAAACCTTTGTCGACCATAAAAGCTGTTGTTATCG
>CAXBIJ010000397.1:0-2708 GCA_963975675.1 uncultured Maribacter sp.
ATTCTGAAGAAAGAGTACTCGGTGTGGTTTGGGATGGTACGGGTTATGGAGATGACAATGCTATTTGGGGTGGAGAGTTTTTTACCTATGAAAATCATAAAATAGAGCGTGTTAGCCATTTTGAATACTACGATTGGTTGGCTAATGATAAAATGGCACAAGAACCTCGGATTGCTTTATTGAGCCTCCTTGAAGAAAAAAATAGGTGTTATATTAAGGATAAGTTTTCTGAAATAGAATTCGATCTATATACTAAATTGCTTCGAACCAATAGTTTGAAAACATCTTCAGTTGGTAGATTGTTTGATGCGGTAACTTCAGCATTAGATATTAAAGATATCAATACGTTTGAAGCAGAAGCTCCAATGTTACTCGAAAATAGTGCTATGACTTATTCAAAGAGTTATTATATAGATTTTTTGTACAATGTTGATTATGATATTGTTCCTTCTAAACTAATAATAGAAGCGCTTGTTAAGGCTTATGGCAAAGGGTTTTGCAAAGAAAGGTTAGCATATAGTTTTATATATACTTTGGCTAAAAGTGTTATAAAACTCTCCCAAAAATATAATGCAACTGTTGTTGCTTGTAGTGGTGGTGTTTTTCAGAATTCATTACTGATTTCAATATTGGAAAAAATGACATCTATTGAAAATATTGATTTAAAAATAAATCGTAAATTGTCTGCGAATGATGAGAATATATCATTTGGACAATTGATGTATTATCAACATATTAAAAATTAAAAGAGCGAATTATGTGTTTAGCAATCCCAGGAAAAATAAAAAGTATTGAATTGCAATATGGTGGAGCGGTAAGAATGGCTACAGTGTCTTTTGGTGGCATTACAAAAGAAGCCAGTTTAGAGATGTTACCAGATGCAGGTATAGATGATTATGTCTTGGTTCATGTAGGTGTTGCCATCAGTAAAGTTGATGAAGAAGAAGCTCAGAAAACGTTTAAATATCTTGAAGAATTAGGAGAGATTGGGGAGTTAACAGATGTAGACGAATATTTACCTAAAAAGAACTAGTCATGAAGTATATGTCTGAATATCGCGATCCAGAAGTTGCGAAAGCGTATCTTGAAGAAATAAAAAAAACAGTAACACAACCTTGGTCCATAATGGAGGTTTGTGGCGGACAAACGCATAGTCTTGTTAAAAATGGTATCATCGATATGCTACCAAAAGAAGTGACAATGATTCACGGTCCTGGATGTCCAGTATGTGTAACACCTTTAAATATTATAGATAAAGCCATTCATTTAGCACTAGAAGAAAATGTGATTCTATGTTCCTTTGGGGATATGTTACGTGTACCTGGTTCTAAAAAGAATTTACTCGAGGCAAAAGCCGAGGGCGCGGATATTCGTATTCTATATTCTCCGCTTGAAGCAGTGAGAATAGCAGAGGATAATCCTGATAAAGAAATCGTTTTTTTTGCGGTAGGTTTTGAAACAACTGCTCCAGCAAATGCACTTTCAGTTATTCATGCGCATCGTAAAGAACTTAAGAACTATTCTATTCTAGCGTCTCATGTTTTAGTGCCTCCGGCAATTAAAGCCGTTATTGATGATGAAGAAAGTAAGATAGATGGTTTTTTAGCAGCAGGACATGTATGTACTATTATGGGGAATGCCGAATACCACCCTCTTTCCGCTACTTATAAAGTCCCAATTGTAGTGACTGGTTTTGAACCGTTAGATGTTTTACAAGGTATTTTAATGGTGTTGAAGCAACTTGAAGGGAGTAAGGCACAAGTAGAAAATCAATATTCAAGAATTGTTAAAGAGGAAGGGAATCCTGAAGCACAAAAAATGATTCATAAAGTGTTTGAAATTAAAAACCAAATATGGCGTGGTATAGGTGAAATCCCTGAGAGTGGATATCAAGTCAGACCAGAATATGCAGATTTTGATGCTAATAGGAAATTCAAAATTGAAATTCCTGAAGCACCAGAAAACCCAGATTGTATTTCAGGTCAAATAATGAAAGGATTAAAGAAACCTTTTGAATGTTCTCAGTTTGGTAAAAAATGTAAGCCTACAAATCCTTTGGGTGCACCAATGGTGAGTAGTGAAGGAGCTTGTGCTGCATACTATCACTTTTCTGGGCTTGTAGAGGCCTAGTGTTAAAATCGAAATTATTTAATGTCAGATAAAAAAATACGAATGCAACTTCAATGTCCATTTTCAACCGATAGTTTTTTAGTGTCGCCTATTTTCTTTCCTGGTGGAAATATTGGAGAATTAGCTGTAAATGGAACTGTTAATGACCTCGCGATGTGCGGGGCTATCCCTAAGTATTTATCTCTTAGTTTTATCATAGAAGAAGGATTAAAAGTTACGGAGTTTTGGAAAATATTGGTCGCTATAAAAGGTGCTTGTGAAGAAGCAGGAGTTCAAGTAGTAACGGGTGATACTAAAGTGGTTGAAAAGGGAAAAGGAGATAAAATATTCATTAATACTTCGGGTATTGGAAGCATTCATTCGAAGGCTAAAATCTCATCAAAAAACATAAAAGTAGGAGATAAAATTATTGTGAGTGGTAATATTGCATCTCATGGTATGGCGATTATGTCGGTTAGAGAAGGGCTTGAATTTGACTCTGAAATTTTAAGTGATACGATACATCTTAACCATACTATTAAATCATTACTCGATACTTTTGGCGAACACATTCATTTACTTACTGATCCAACCCGAGG
>CAXBIJ010000398.1:0-2693 GCA_963975675.1 uncultured Maribacter sp.
AATGAATCGTCTCATGACCATCTCGTATTTTTATATAACTTTGCATCCCAAAATTAAAAGAAGCCAGTGCCCAAAATAGGAGACATACAACTGCCTGATTTTCCGTTGCTTTTAGCACCTATGGAAGATGTGAGCGACCCACCTTTTCGCGCCCTTTGTAAAGAGCAAGGTGCCGATGTGGTGTATACCGAGTTTATATCATCTGAAGGATTGATTCGAGATGCTGCAAAAAGCGTGATGAAACTCGATATTTATGAGAAGGAACGCCCTGTAGGTATCCAAATTTTTGGTGCTAATCTAGAAAGTATGTTGCAGTCTGTGGAGATTGTAGAAAAATCAAGACCAGATATAATCGATATTAATTTTGGCTGCCCAGTAAAGAAAGTAGTCTCAAGAGGTGCGGGTGCCGGAATATTAAAAGACATAGACTTAATGGTTTCTTTGACCAAGGCTATGGTAGAACATACCAAACTTCCTATTACGGTAAAAACCCGCTTGGGTTGGGATGATGATTCTATACGAATTGTTGAGGTTGCAGAGCGATTACAAGATGTAGGTTGTGCGGCAATTTCAATTCATGGCAGAACCCGTGCGCAAATGTATAAGGGAAATGCAGATTGGAATCCAATAAGAGAGGTGAAGAACAACCCAAGAATGCATATTCCTGTATTTGGTAATGGTGATGTAGATACGCCCGAAGCAGCCCTAAAAATGCGTGATGAATACGGCTTGGACGGTGCAATGATTGGCCGTGCAAGTATTGGCTACCCTTGGATTTTTAGAGAGATAAAACACTTTCTTGAAACAGGCACACATTTAGCTCCACCAACGATGGAAGAGCGTGTAGATGCTGCCCGTCGTCACTTACAGATGTCAATAGATTGGAAAGGTGAAATTTTAGGTGTATTTGAAACACGCAGGCACTACACCAATTACTTTAAAGGTATACCCAATTTTAAGGAGTATCGCATGAAAATGGTGACTAGCGATGATTCTGCATCAGTTTTTGCAGCCTTTGATGAGGTAATGGAAAAGTTTGGAAATCATAATTTTACCTTGGCTTAAAGTTCAATCAATTTCTTGTTGATACGGCTGCTCGCAATTTTAGAAGCAATAATGCCCAAGACAATAATCGTTGTAAGCACAATAGCAATATTGATGAATTCAAATTTTACAGGGTAGGCCAGCGAAGGAGTTATTTTCAACCAACCAAAAGCAAGTTGAGACCATACGATGAGGACCCCTAAAAGCACACCAATCAATCCACCCAAACCAGTAACTAAAACCCCTTGCGCAAAGTAAATTCGTTGTAATTCTTTAATGGTGGTACCCAAGCTATAAAGCGTTTTTGAATTCTGCTGTTTATCTAAAATCATCATAATAATAGCCCCAACGACATTAAAAAGGGCAATAATTAGCACAAGGGTAAATATGAGATACGTAGCAACGTTCTCGGTATTCAACATTTTATAAAGCGTACTATTTAATTGCTCCCTATTTTTTAGTTCAACACCAGAACCTAAAACAGCCTGTATTTCTGAACGAACCGCACTGGGCTCCACTCCGTCATCCATTTTAAAGTTTATACCTGAAATCTGTAACGAGTCTTTTTCTAATAATGCCTGTGTTAATCGTAAATCTGCAAATACATATTTATTATCCAAGTCAGCTTCTACGGCGTATACACCGCCAATGACCATAGGAATTTGATTGTAGAGTGATGAAATACTTTGTTGCGATATAGAACCTTTGCCGGGCTTAAACGCATAAATCTGCATAGGACTTCGAAACTGATTAATGGTTACCCCAAGAATATTTGCAATACCCAAACCTGACACTACCTGTGTGTCATTAATCGTCCAATCGCCCATGTAAAGTGTGCTATCTACTGCGGTGACTTTGGTATAATTGCTATCTATACCTTTTATGTAAGCAATATGATTTTTTCCTCGGTGTTCTAAAGAAACTTTCTCTTCGAGCTCTTTTGAATAAAAGGCAAGACCTTCAATACCACTTAATTTTTCTTCTTGTTCAGGAGATAGGGAAAAAGTCTTTCCGGTTACAGGTAAAGCTTTTAATTGAGGGTCAAAAGATTCGGTAAAAGAAAGGCTAAATGTTTTTAATCCGGCGAAGGCCGAAAGCACAATAAACAGTGCTGCAGAACCAATAACGATAACTAAAAAGGTAATAAAATTAATGATGTTAACCGCGTTCTGGGTACTTTTTGAACGTACATACCTTTTGGCGATATAGAGAGGAAAATTCAACCGATTAAGACTTTTTACGCTTAGGTAACAAATCTCTATTCTCAATAGGGTTTTCTTCGCGTTTTAAAGACTTTTCAATATTCTCGATATAATCTAACGAATCGTCTAAATAGAATAGTAATTCTGGCACCCTACGCAATTGGTTTCTGGTGCGTTGCGAAAGTTCATGCTTAATTAATGGCTGGTTCGATTTAATGCCTTCCATCAATTCAGCTGCTTTATCGTTCGGAAAAATACTTAAGTAAATTTTCGCGATAGATAAATCTGTGGTCACTGCAACTTTAGACACAGAAATAAGGGTATTGCGAAGTCCGCCATCAATGGCAGCTTTTTGTAGAATGTCTACAATATCTTTTTGAATGACTCCAGCAATTTTACGTTGTCTTTGCGTTTCCATACTGCAAAAATACATATTAAAATGTATCT
>CAXBIJ010000399.1:0-2658 GCA_963975675.1 uncultured Maribacter sp.
CTATCTCCACCTCCTATATCTATTATTTTCGCAGTTTTCGGTAGTCCGAATGAATGTATAAAGTCAAGCGAAGTTTTAGGCGATTCTTGTGTCCAACTTACTTGATCAGGATTCTTAGTTTCATAAACTGTTTCCCAATGTCTCTTTCTATCTAAATTCATTGTTATGTATGTTTTACATATTATGGCAACGTTTTTGTGTAAGGAACGTTGCGTATTTAAGTGCGAGGATTTTCCGAAGGAAAATCAGATGCTAGCAAACAATGCAACGACCAAATGGCTTAACTAAAATAAGCAATGTTTTTTACACGGTGTTGGCAATAGTATTTTAACAATTGTTTCATTCCGTTTTTGAGTGTCTGATTTCGCAAATGCATTCAAGTCAAACGTCAATATTTTTCAGTTATTGATTTAATTACTTTATAAGCATAAACAATAGCAATTAAAGACATTATTCCGCAAATCCAATATTCGGATTTTAAATAGTAATTCATTCCTCCAATAATTCCAAAAGCAGTCCATAATAGGTTTGTCAGAATTTCACTTTTAAGTAATTTGTTCATTTTTAAGCGTTATGTTTATATTATTGCCAACACATATATATGTGTAATTTTTCTCCAAGATACAAAAACTAATAAAGTATATAGGAGCCTTGTATTTTAAAGGTATAGGAGGGAAAAGAGGAGTAGGATAAAAATATATCAAGCCGTTTTAAAACGTAAAATGATATACGAAATGAAGCATAAAATTAAGGCGTATAGCTTCAAAGCAATTTGTGAAAACAAACGCTATTTTCCATACTCTCATAAGGCGGGTAATTGGGTATAATGGTATATCCGTTCTTTTTATAAAGAGCAATGGCTTCGGGTTGGCGAAGTCCTGTTTCTAGCACACTTGAGGAATAATTCAATTCTTTCGCCCAATGTTCTAGTTCATTGAGAACTTTAGAGGCTAAACTTTTTCCGCGATGGCCTGGTAGAACAAACATTCGTTTTACTTCTATGGTGGTTTCGTTAAACGCTTTAAACGCACCACAAGCTACAGGTAGGTCTTCCATATAGTAAACCACACAATGGTTGAGATATACAATACCATTAAACTGTGCATAAAAGGCATTATCATCACCATCACGTTCAGCTAGATCAGCATCAAGTAAAGCAACCAAAGCTTTAAATTTATTATCGGTACTTGTGGTTCTTTTTAATTGCTCCATAATTAGGTCTAAAATTTAGACTTTAATAGTATAACCAGTAGCAGCGTTACCCGTAGTGTCGAAGTAAAAATCGATTCTACCTAAATTTACTCCAAAACAACCTACTTGGTTAACCAAAACTTCACGGCCAGTTGCATTGGTAACTACTGTTGGTTTTTGTAAAAATGTATGCGTGTGACCGCCAATTATTAAATCGGTGTATTTGGTTTTCATGGCTAGTTTTAAATCGTCTGGTTTTTCAGCAATATCATATTCGTATCCTAAATGAGAGAGGCAAATAACCAAATCACATTTTTCAATTTCTTTTAATTTGGTTTCCATATCGGTTGCCATTTCAAAAGGGTCAAGGTATTGAGTTTCTTTATAGAGTTTTTTTGTAACCAATCCTTCAAGTTGAATACCTAAGCCATAAACACCAATTTTTACACCATCTTTTTCATATATCTTATAGGGTTGCGTAAAGCCGTTTAAATCTGTATTGATGAAATCATAATTAGCACTTAAGAAATTAAATTTAGCATAAGGCATTTGGGCTAACAGTCCGTCTACACCATTGTCAAAATCATGATTACCAATAGTAGTCGCATCATAATTGAGCATACTCATGAGTTTAAATTCTAGTTCACCGCCATAAAAATTGAAATAGGGTGTACCTTGAAAAATATCACCCGCATCGAAGAGTAGGGTATGGGGGTTTTCTTTTCGAATACTATCTACCAAACCAGCTCTTCTGGCCAAACCACCTAAGCCTGGAAAATCGGCATGATCATTTGGAAAAGCATCTATATGGCTGTGAACATCATTGGTGTGTAAAATAGTAATATGCTTCTTAGTCTGTGAACCGCACGAATGAAGACCTAACCCGCCTAGAGTTAATAAACTTGAAGATGCTGCTGTATTTCGTATAAATTTTCTTCTTTCCATATTACTGTAGTTGATAAAATCTTAGATCTACTTTAGGGGATAGGGTATCTACTTTAGAAAAGAAATCTATCATGGCATTTCGTATTTTATAATCGGTCTCGGTTTTTGAAACCGCGTCTTTAAAGAAGTTCATATGATCGCCACCGGTAACCAAATAATCTGAGGTGGCTACGAAATAGGTTCTGTTCATATCAATTGGCTTGCCGCCAATAGTAAAAGTGTTTATGGTATTATCTTTATTCAAGATTAATTGAATGCCAGATACAGGATGCGCTCGTTTTGCTTTTATAAGATACTCCACCATTTTTAAAAGAGACTCCGATTTTAATTCTACCACTACTACAGAATTTTCAAAAGGCATAACCTCGTATGCCGTTCTTGCAGTTACATCTCCTTTAGATATAACAGAACGTATACCGCCATGATTTAGTAATACAAAGTCTATTGAATTTCCTGTTCGCTTTTTGAATATTGGATTCGTTTCACTCATAACAATATCGGCCATAAGGTTGCCTGCCGTTG
>CAXBIJ010000400.1:0-2650 GCA_963975675.1 uncultured Maribacter sp.
TTTCGTTAAGGAAAAGGGCGGATTGAAATATGCTGTGAGCAAAATGCTCTACTATAGAGATGAGGCCTTGAAGATTCTTAATGCCTATCCAGACTCAGATTATAAAAACGCTCTACAGTTGATGGTGAATTATGTGGTTGATCGTAAGAAGTAATCACTACTGTAACTTATGTTTAATTTTTAGTTCATTTTAGAATACTGATATACAGTGGTTTAAAAATAAATTTTAAAATTTATTTATCTTCAGGCAACTATTACAACTACTTCTGCGTCTAGTATAATAGAAGACCAAACCATTATTTTGAAAATAATTCCATTTTATAAAAACGAAAAGCAGCTCATTAAACGAGCAATCTCTGGTAATAGAGATGCTCAAGAGCGTTTGTATAAAAAGCATGCTCCAAAAATGTTGGGTGTCTGTAGGCAATACATTAAAGATGTTCATTTCGCCGAAGATGTAATGGTTCAGGGTTTTTTGAAAATGTTCACAAAACTAGAGACCTTTAAGTTCGAGGGTAGCTTTGAAGGTTGGTTGAGAAGAATTATGATTCGAGAAAGTATTTCGTATTTAAGAAAGCAACAATTTGTGGTGTATGATGATGAGATTTATGAAAAAAATCAATCAGAAGAGATCTCTCAAAGTACCGATTTAGATACTGAACATATTCAGCAACTGATAGATGCATTACCGCAAGGCTATAAAATGGTATTTGTTTTATATACCGTAGAAGGATATAAGCATCAAGAAATAGCAGATATGCTATCAATTACAGAAAGTACTTCAAAAACACAATTATTAAAAGCCCGACGATTGTTACAGGATCAATTAAGGCAACAAAATATTATAGGGTATGGAAACCGATAAATTTGAAAAACATATAAAGTCCCAGTTTAAGGACAGAGAAATTCAACCTTCAGAGAATGCATGGGAAAAAATTTCATCTGAATTAAATTCAAATACTACAAAAAAGAAACCGGTGTATTTATGGATGGGTATTGCAGCCAGTGTTATGGTTTTACTAAGTATTGCACTATTCTACTTCAATGGTAGTACTGATGTAAATGAAATGCAGTTTGAAGTGGTTGATACTGATACAAACGAAGTATTAGAAGAAAAGAAAAGTTCTGAGTCTGTGCCATTTCAAGAAAAAGAACCAGAAGCGGTAGTCGAAAATGATGATTTAGAGAAAATTAATAGTGTTGCAGATAAGAAGCAAGAATCCATAAAAAAGAATGAAATCATTAGTATTGAAGATGAGGTTGAAGTAGCTGCTGTTGAAAGCATACCACCTAAAAAGGCAAATAGTACATTAGAAATATCTGATGATATTATAAATACCAAAGTGGCGGGTATTGTTGCTCAACTTGATGTGTTAGAGCAGTATAGTACCGTAACTGATGCAGAAGTAGATTCATTATTGAAAAGAGCACAACAAGAAATCTTACGAGAGAAAATTTTTAAAACCGATAAATCTGTCGATGCTTTGGCTTTGTTGACAGAGGTTGAGGGTGAACTTGATCAATCCTTCCGAGACCAAATATTTAATTCTTTAAAAGCCAGTTTCATTAAAGTGCGAACGGCGGTCGCTGCACGCAATAATTAATCTAGTACAAATCGTGTTATCCATCATCGCCATAAATTACTATGGGGACAGGGGTTGGAGTTTTATTCATCAACTGATGCTTAAGTTAAACAAAGTATCATAAATCAAAATCGAAATGAGAACAATTACAATGTATTTAGTGGGTATAGTTACCCTATTTATGATTCAAAATGTATCCGCTCAAGAAGCGTATGAAAACAAAATTGAAATTTTAAAGGAGCAAAAAGCTAAAATAACCCAACAAGAAAAGGAAGCTTTAAAGTACGAAGTTGAGAATATTAATGAGCGTCTACAAGATGGCAACCTAACCGAAGAAGAAGCTAATTTGTTAAAACAAAAAGCAGCGGAGAAAAGGGCATTAAATATTGAGAACAGAATAGCTATAGTAGATAATCAAATAAATCTGTTAGAGCGCAACCAGGGTAAAATGTTGGTGTTGATGGAGTTAGATACGATTACTGGACAAGGTATTCGTTTAGGGGTAGATATTAATGGTAAGCCAGCGATTATATTCAAATCAAAAAATTGGAAAAATGAAATACGCTATGATCGAAGAACCTATTCAGATTTTGTGATGGCAGTAGGTTTAAATAATGCGATTGTAGAAGGTCAATCTTTAAGTGATTCTCCTTATAAAATAGGAGGAAGTCGGTTTTTTGAAATGGGATGGCAATGGCGTACACGACTATTTAAAAACTCAAATTTTGTGAGGTTGAATTATGGGTTTTCATTCCAGTTTAATGGATTAAAACCTAAGGATAATCAATACTTTGTTGCGCTTGATAATAACCAGACCGAACTTCAAGAATTTGAGTTTGATTTGAATAAATCAAAATTCCGTATGGATAATCTTGTGTTTCCGATGCATTTTGAATTCGGCCCCTCTAAGTTGAAAACCACTGAAGAAACCATGCGCTATTCTTTACGAAATCAGTTTAGATTAGGCTTAGGTGGCTACGCAGGTTTTAACATGGGCACCCGACAAAAACTGAAGTATGATCGTAATGGAGACAATGTGAAGGATAAATTAAAACGAGGTTATAATA
>CAXBIJ010000401.1:0-2628 GCA_963975675.1 uncultured Maribacter sp.
GTGCAATAAATTCTTGTAACTCCTTTGCTTTCTCTTCTGACTTCTTATTCTGCTGTGCGCGTTGACGGGCAGCTAGCTGGCTACTTTCGTACCAAAAAGTATAGTTACCAGAATATAGATTCAGTTTACCAAAGTCTATGTCACCTATATCTGTACATACGGTATCTAAAAAGTGACGGTCATGACTAACAACAATAACCGTGTTTTCATAATCTGCCAAAAAGTTTTCTAACCAACTTATAGTTTCATAATCCAAGTCGTTGGTAGGCTCATCCATAATCAGCACATCAGGATTACCAAATAATGCTTGAGCTAATAGTACACGTACTTTTAATTTAGAATCGACTTCAGACATAAGCGTAAAATGCAAGTCTGCACTTATACCAAGATTAGAAAGCAAGGCCGCAGCACTACTATCTGCATTCCAACCATTCATTTCTTCGAACTTTACTTGCAACTCTCCTATTCTATCAGCATTCTTATCATCATAATCTGCGTAAAGAGCATCTATTTCCTTTTTAATTTCATAAAGAGGCTTATTACCCATTACCACTGTTTCAAGCACAGTAAAAGAATCTGCCGAATTATGATTTTGCTCCAATATGGACATCCTTTTACCAGGCTCTAAATGTACATGACCAGAAGTTGGGTCTATTTGACCAGCAAGTATTTTCAAGAAAGTAGACTTACCGGCACCATTGGCACCAATAATTCCATAACAATTACCCTGCGTGAAAGCAACATTCACTTCATCGAATAAAACTCTTTTCCCAAATTGAACCGATAGATTAGATACAGATAACATAGTAACAAAATTTTAAAAATCCGTGCAAAAATACTGAATTTATTAGCTTATACTACCTCGTTTCCCATCAATTTCACAGAAAGCTTTTTAAGAATGTACGCTATAACATTTAACTAGCTATTAACAACAACTGGAGATTAGGTTTGTTATTTTTGATGGGTATCAGTCCCTCATACTATATGATAAGAATTCTACTCTCAATATTCATAGTACTCATTGTAGGTTGCTCAACAGCCAAAAAAGATTCAGATACAGTGCTCTTTGCAGGTGAAATTGTAAATCCTACAAGCACTCAAGTTATCTTAATGAAAGGCAGACAAAAGATTGATTCTGCTCAACTTGACGATAAGAACAGGTTTAAGTTCGATTTACCTTCTATCGAAAGTGGTCTTTATCATTTTAATTTATCTCCAGAATATCAATATGTTTATTTAGAAAAGGGAGATAGTTTAATGGTAAGACTAAATACCAGCTATTTCGATGAATCATTAGTTTTTTCTGGAAGTAACGAGGAAATAAATAACTTTCTACTTGAATTATTTTTAGCTGCCGAAGAGGAAGATTCTGCTATGTATGCTGAATATTATGAGTTTGAGCCAAGTGATTTTTTAGAAAAAATAAAATCTCTTAAAGACGATAAACTCAATCGCTTAAATGAATTAAAATTAGAAACCACCATGTCGGATGATGGTTATGAATTACTTAAAGGGAGTATTGACTACACCTATAACCGATATAAAGAGATATATCCTTTTCAGCATAAGAGAAAAACTACAGAAGAAAATTTACATGATTTACCAAAGAATTTTTATTCTTACAGAAGTGAATTAAATTATGATAATCAACACCTTACCTACTTAAGACCATACTATGATTTTATGAAGGCCCATTTTGGAAATTTGTCATACATGTCTTGTATGAACGATTGTGAAAATGGAAGTTTAGGTGCTAGTAAACAACTACATTTCAATAAGCACAAATTGCATTTAATTGATAGTTTGGTGGTAGACAAAGAACTGAGAGACAATTTATTTAGAAATGTCGCCTTCGATTATTTATTAAAGAGAAAAGACGCTTCAGAAAATACTGAAACATTCTTAAAAGAGTTTAAGAATGTTTCTAAAAACAATATGCATATTGAAGAAATAGAAAACCTTTACCAAGGTATCGTAAATCTTCAACCTTCTAAAATGATACCAAACTTAACTGTTGTATCATTTGACAATGAAAACAAAACATTGAATGAGATTGCGAAAGGTAAAAAAGTACTATTTTACTTTTGGTCAGGTTCTAACAAAAAGCAGTATCAAGAAATTTTTAAAAGGGTAGCTGAATTAAAAGAAAAAAGACCAGACCATGAACTAATTGGCATTAATATAAAAACCGATTACAATGATTGGAAGATAATCCTTAAAATGCTTCAGGTCGATACCTCTTTACAGTATCAAACCCATAATTTTAAAGAACTAACAGAAAAACTTGTTTTATACCCCTTGAATAAAGCGATAATAACAGATAATGGTGTTATCGTAGATGGATTCTCTAATATCTATTACAATTGATAATATCATAAAGATTGGATTATTTTAAAAACAATCTGTATTAAGAACTGTGCTTTTCTAACATCTTTTCAAACCAGAGCCCTGGTAAAATACTCTTAAGAGTTAACGAAAATTTTTGAATAAATGAACCAACCTGATAGTGAGGTTTTGGATTTTTAGTTTCAATAATCTTTGCTATTTTTTTTCCCACTTCTATTGGGTCACCCCCACCGTCAACATCTGAATCAATAGCATCTAGAGTGTTTTTGTACATTTTCTTAT
>CAXBIJ010000402.1:0-2616 GCA_963975675.1 uncultured Maribacter sp.
AATAGGTAAAACGTTAGCAGAAAACGTACCACCTGAAGAAAGAGAGAGCTTTCTAAGAATAGATAAACAAGTTATTTTAACAGGTGTAGAAAACGTTAATGAAGAAACGTTAACCCTAATTGGTAAAGAAACGCAGATAGTTTCAACAAAAAAATCACGATTTGTAGATAGCAATGGCACTAAATTTCTAATTGGAGTTATAAGAGATATCACCGAACGCAAAAAAGCGGAAGTAGCATTAAAAAATAGTGAAGAACGCTTACGTCTATCAACTGAATTGGCAAATGTGGCGGTATGGGAATTTGATTTTTCAATAAATAATATGAAGCGATCCGCTAATCATGATGCTTTATATGGTATTGTTAATCAAGATAATTGGAAAATGGAAACTTTTCTAGATGCCACGCATCCTGATGATAGAAAAATGTCAGAAACATACATTATAAAATCAAAAGAAAAAGGTGGGCCAGATACGTATCAATTCGATTTTAGAGTAATTTATCCAAATAAATCAATTCATTGGTTATCAGTCTTAGGGCATGTTATTAAACGTAATGCTGATGGAGTTGCGCTTACTATACGAGGAACTTTAATGGATATTACGGATCGAAAGAAGACAGAAGAAGAAATTAGAATGGCTGATCAACGTCTAAAAACCCATTTGAATAATTCTCCACTTGCCATAATTGAATGGGATAATAATTTTATTATCAGAAATTGGTCGGTTCAAGCAAAAAGTATATTCGGTTGGGAAGAATCTGAAGCTATAGGAAAACATTTTAATGAACTTAATTTGGTTCATGAAGAAGATGGCGCGGCAATTTTAATTGTTGCTGAAGATTTAATGCTTGGTAAGGTAAAAAGTAACAGAAATATTAACCGCAATTACACCAAAAGTAAAAAAGTGATTTATTGTGAATGGTATAATTCTGTTTTACAATCGGCAGATGGTGAAATAGAAACAATTTTTTCATTAGTACAAGATATAACAGATCGTAAAAAAGCAGATATTGAATTAGAAAAACATAAAAATAACCTTGAAGAGTTAGTAGAGAAAAGAACTTTTGAGTTAGAAAAAGAAAAAGTAAAAGCGCAATCTGCCGATTTAATGAAGTCTGCATTTTTAGCAACCATGTCACATGAATTAAGAACACCTATGAACTCTATTATTGGTTTTACAGGTATTCTATTAAATGAATTAGCTGGGCCTTTAAATGATGAGCAAAAAAGGCAATTAGGCATGGTTAAAAACAGTGGACAACATTTATTGGGCCTAATAAATGATGTTTTAGATATCTCTAAAATAGAAGCGGGTAGATTAAAAGTGTCACTATATAATTTTAATTATTTAACAACGTTAGAAAAAACAATTGATTTCTTATTACCGCAAGCAGCTAAAAAAGAACTTCAAATACGTTCAGAAATTTCTGAACTTAATATAATTTTAAATAGTGATGAGCGAAGAGTAGAGCAAGTATTACTCAATTTACTCTCAAATGCTATTAAGTTTTCTAATCAAGGTACAATTACAATAAAAGTAGATATTGTAGATGGTTTAGTCGTAACACAAGTAATTGACCAAGGCATTGGTATGAGTAAAAAGGATCTTAATAAATTATTTATGCCATTTATTCAACTCGATGGCGGGTTAAGTAGAACTCATGAAGGTACAGGGCTAGGACTAGCAATTTGTAAAAGTTTAATAGAGAAATTAGGAGGTGCAATACAAGTACAAAGTAAAGTTGGTATAGGAAGCAATTTCACGTTTACATTACCACTAGAATATGTTGTTAAAGTATAATACATTAAAGGTTTAATACAAAATTGTTTAGCCAAGTTTAGTATATTTAAGAAATAACATTCTGACAGTAAATTATTTATGAAAAAAACTATATTAATTATTGAAGATAACGAGCAAAATATGTACATGTTATCTTATCTGTTAGAGCAAAGTAATTATACTATTATTAAGGCATATAATGGATTAGATGGCTTGAAGTTAGCACATGAAAACCATCCAGAAATTATTTTAATAGATATTCAATTGCCAGATATGGATGGTTACGAGATATGCAATAAATTAAGTTATAATGGGCTACCTAAAAGTACGGTAATTATTGCAGTAACTTCCTATGCCATGGGTGGCGATAAAGAAAAAGCTATAGAAGCAGGTGCAGATGGGTATTTAGAGAAACCAATAAACCCTGATACTTTTGTGAAGCAAATGGAAAGTATTGTAAATGGAAAATAAGGAATGAATACGAAAACTATTTTAATAGTAGACGATACTTATGAAAACCTTTACTTGTTAAGAGTTATTCTTGAGGAAGCTGGTTATGAGGTTATTGAGGCCAATGATGGAAGTGAAGGGCTTAAGAAACTATATGAAAATAGCGCTGTAGACCTTATTATTTCAGATATATTAATGCCTATAATGGATGGGTATTTATTTTGTCAAGCCTGCAAAAAAGAAAAATTATTTCAAAACATTCCATTCGTTTTTTATACATCGACCTACACTGAAAAATTAGATGAAGATTTTGCTTTAACACTCGGTGCGACAAAATTTTTAAGAAAACCTATAGATCACGATGAAGTACTTTTTACAGTAAACGA
>CAXBIJ010000403.1:0-2609 GCA_963975675.1 uncultured Maribacter sp.
TCTTATGCTAGTACCAAAATAGATTCTAGAGAACTTCGCTTACGATTAAAAAAAGACCTTAAATTAGGCACTATTTCTTTTGATATTATTAAAACTGAATTTACTAATCAATTAGTAGATAAAATAATACCCCACTGGTATGGTACTCCTTGGAGTTTTGGCGGACATACCACTGTACCTAACCAGGGTGAAATTGCATGCGGTTATTTTATTTCAACCACTTTGCGCGATATGGATATAAAACTCAATAGGTTTACATTGGCTCAAAAATCACCCTTAGACGAGGCTAAAATGATTAGCTGTGGCTCGGTTATAAATAAAGTGGTACAAGATACACCAGAAAAAGCCTTCGAAGAGATTGATAGGTTAACCAAAGAGGGACTTTATTTCATAGGTTTTGATGAGGGACATGTGGGCTATCTTTTAAAACGTGAAGGCGAACTATTTCTTATTCATTCTAACTATCTTAATCCTGTATCGGTTTGTATGGAAACGCTCAAAGAGTCACATGTTTTTAAGCGTTTCACCACATTTCATCTGGTAGACATTTCGCACAACGATACGCTTTTACAACGTTGGTTAGACAATGGCACCGTGTTGTAGTTATATTGTCATACTAGTAAAAATCGACTTATAATAGAACATCATTTCACTAAATTTCAGCAGCCAATCTACTAGCTTGATTTATTGCACGTTTTGCATCTAATTCAGATGCAAAATCTGCACCACCAACAACATGTACTTTTATACCTTCTGCTTCTAAAGGGGCCAATAATTCTTTCAATGGTAATTGCCCTGCACAAATGATAATCGTATCTACGTCTAATACTTTTTGTTCATCATTTTGAACATAATGCAAGCCGTCATCATCAATTTTGGTATACTGTACACTGTTAATAAACTGAACGTTTTTCTTCTTTAAGGTAGACCGATGAATCCAACCTGTGGTCTTTCCTAAATTGGCGCCAAACTTACCTTTGCTACGCTTAAACATAAAAATTTCTCGTGGCGATGGGTGAACCATTGCTTTAACACCTTCAATACCACTTCTTGCGGTCATGGTTTTATCAATGCCCCATTCTTTTAACCAAGCATCAATATTCAATGAAGTGCTTTCACCTTCGTGTGCTATGTATTCTGATACGTCAAAACCAATGCCTCCGGCACCAATAACGGCAACACGTTTGCCTACAGGCTTTTTAAACTTTAGAACATCTATATAATTAACTACTTTAGGATGGTTAATACCTTCAATTTTCGGATTCCTTGGTTGAATTCCTGTTGCTAATATCACTTCATCAAAACCTTCATTTTTTAAATCTTCCGCCTGTACTCGCGTATTTAATTTAAGTGTTACCTGATGCAATGCGATTTGGGTATTGAAATAACGAATGGTTTCATAAAACTCTTCTTTCCCGGGAATTTGCTTCGCCATATTAAATTGTCCGCCAATCTCTTTATCAGCATCAAAAAGGGTTACATCATGTCCGCGTTGGGCGGCAATGGTTGATGCAGCTAAACCAGCGGGACCAGCACCTACAACAGCAATCTTTTTCTTTTTCTCGGTAGGCAGGTAATTGAGTTCCGTTTCATGACACGCTCTCGGGTTTACCAAGCAACTAGCTACTTTCTGCTCAAAAACATGGTCTAAACAGGCTTGATTACAACCAATACAGGTATTTATTTCATCTGTCTTATTTTCTGCTGCTTTATTTACCCATTCTGGGTCCGCTAAAAATGGTCGTGCCATCGAAATCAAATCTGCATGTCCTTCTGCCAAAACCTTTTCTGCAATTTCTGGCATGTTAATTCTATTGGAAGTCACTAACGGAATCGAAAGTTCTTCTTTCATCTTTTTAGTTACCCAAGTAAATGCAGCTCTGGGTACCGATGTAGCAATGGTAGGTATACGAGCTTCATGCCACCCAATTCCTGTATTAATAATCGTTGCACCCGCTTTTTCAATTTCTTTACCTAAGGCAACTACTTCTTGCCAAGAGCTTCCTTTTTCTACTAAATCTAACATCGATAACCGATAGATGATGATAAACTCGGTTCCAACGGCTTCACGCGTTTTTTGCACTAATGCTATAGGTAAACGCATTCTATTTTCATAGCTTCCACCATAATCATCGGTACGTTTATTTGTTCTTTCCGTAATAAATTGATTGATTAAATATCCTTCAGAACCCATAATTTCTACGCCATCATAACCTGCTAATTTTGCTAGTTTTGCAGAATTTACAAAGTCATGAACAGTTCGTTTAATACCCGATTGCTTGAGCTTAAAAGGTTTAAAAGGACTAATGGGGGATTTTATGGAAGAAGGAGCAACTGCTAGGGGATGATACCCATAACGCCCAGCGTGTAAAATTTGCATACATATTTTACCTCCTTCTTTATGCACGGCATCGGTAATAACTTTATGATGTTTTGCATGTTTTTTTGAACTCATACGGGCCGAAAAAGGAGCGGTCCAACCTTGTACATTAGGTGAAATTCCACCTGAAACGATTAACCCAACGCCACCTTTTGCTCGTTCTGCATAATAAGCTGCTATTTTTTCTAAACCATTTTTTTGCTCTTCTAACCCTGTATGCATAGAACCC
>CAXBIJ010000404.1:0-2572 GCA_963975675.1 uncultured Maribacter sp.
GATGCTTCCCAACCGAATATATTTTTGGCTTGAACCGACCAATTTTTGATAACGAAATTTTTATCCCATTCAATAATAGCCAGTGGAGAATTATTCAAATGCGTAGTCAGGCGTTGATGGGCTCTTCTAATTTCTTCTTCTGTCTTCTTTCGCTCCGTAATATCATAGAAAACACCAAGTAGGTATTTCTTTTCTGATATAGTGATTACTTGAGCTGAGATTAACCCATTTAAGATAATGCCAGATTTATGATTTACATCTGCTTCTAAATCATGTACAAATCCATTTTTATCAATCAATTCTAAAAAACGCACCCTTGATGCTGGGTTAGCCCACATATTTAAATCTTCGATTGTCTCACCTATTGCTTCTTCGCGACTATAACCTGTTATTAATGAAAAATTATCATTCACCTCAACCGTTTTCATATCAGGTAAAGACGTTAATATAATTGACCCAGGTGCTGCTTTAAAAATGGCGGCAAATCTTTCTTCGCTTTCCTTTATTATTTCTTCCGCTTTTTTATGTTCTGTTATATCTCTTGTAACCCCGAGTAATGAAATAATGTTTCCTTCTGCATCTTTAAATGGCACAGCATGTGTTTCAAGCCATCTGGTAGTACCCTTAAGTCCTTTTATTTCAAATTTAAGTTGTCCAGAATTACCATTAAAAACTTCATGGGTAAGCTTCTTAAAAGCTCGTTGGTGGTTATGGTTTATTAGGCCTAGCATAGGTTGGCCTTTTACCATATCTAGATTATCGGCTTCTATCATTGCTAAACCAGCAGGATTCATGTAAATTAATTTTCCCTTAGCATCCAATTGTTTTATACATTCTGGTTCAGTTTCTAAAATAGTTCTTAAATGAATTTCACTCTCTTCTGCTTTTACTTTAGCTAAAATTAATTTATGTTCAGCGCTGTCTCTTTTCTTTGATAACTCATACAAGTCTACTGTCATTTTATTAAATGACTTGTATAGACTTCCTATTTCATCATTATTAGTACTCTTTAAATTTAATGGTTTGCCGCTAATTCCGAAATCAGATACCGCTTTCTCTAGCTCAACTATTGGTTTCGAGAATGTGCCAGAAAAAATAATTAGTAACACGAAAAGAGCTAAAATTATAAATAGAAAAATAAAAAAGGCCTTATAAATCATGTTATAAATTGGCTGCATTACCTCATTATAGGGTGTTGTAGAGAGCAAGGACCAATTACCAACCCGTTCAGCTCCATATTCTGAAAGGTCTGCGTAACCTGAGATAATTTTTAAGTCTTTTGAATTTTTATAAATGTAAAAGCCGTTTTCGCCGTTTTCAATTTTCTGTTGTAAATCTTTTATAAATAAATCAGGATGTTGCTGTAAAATTTCGATTTCCTTATTTCCAGACATTAGTACAATACCCTTGTCGTTTACTAAATATGTATTTTCATTATCAAAAATTTTGTCATCAATATCAAAAATCAATTCACTTAGAATTTGAATATTGACGGAACCTACTAATACGCCAACTACATTTCCGTTTAAGTCAATTACATCACTCAATAATTCGAGATCTAAAACAGCGTTTTCATCAATTTCTTTTTGCGAAATTTCACTTACATCTGAAATAAATACATCGTTAGGTCCTCCGCTTATTGTTTTATTGAATTCATTTTCTATATCTGACTCTAATTGTAACATATTTGCTCCAATTAATTCCTTGTTTGATGAAGAAAGGATGATTCCATTTTTATCTACAAAAAAGAGGTCTTCATAAAATGGATATTGATTTACAACCCTTAATAAATAATCAGAGATAATATCATTAGAACTTGTACTAAATAAGGGGTTATTGCTTAAAACATTAAAGTCAGCAACTCTATTAAACATAAAATAATCAATAGCTTTTGCCGAATGAACCACATTTAATTTAAGTCGTTTACCTTCTTGTTGCTCAAAATGTGTTAGCATAGAAAAGTAAGAGATACTCAATATACTTACTGCAACAATACTAGCTGTAGCAATAAAGGAAATTTGAAGTTTTGTACGAATTCTCATTTATTAATTCTTAATAGCACTATCTAAAGGCAATGTAAATGTAAAATTACTTCCCACTCCTTTTTTACTCTGTACGTTTATGGTACCTCCTAATTTTTCTATTAAACTTTTACAAATTGCCAACCCTAGCCCTGTACCTTCATGACTTCTATTCAAGCCATGTTCTAGTTGAATAAATGGTTCAAATAACTTATTTAGGTCTTTTTTAATCATGCCAATGCCTTGGTCAATTACTTGTGTTACAACTAACCCATCAACAATATCAACTTTTACTGTAATTGCACCTTGGTTAGAAAACTTAATAGCATTTGAAAGCAAATTGAGTAAAACCTGTTCTACTCTTCGCTCATCACTATTTAAAGTGATATTCAGTTCAGAAATTTCTAAAAGTATTTGAAGTTCTTTTTTAGATGCTTGTGGCAATAAAAAATCGATTGTTTTCTCTAGCGTTGTTAGATAATTAAAATGGTATAATGATACTTTTAATCTACCCGCTTCTATTTTAGAGATATCTAAAACATCATTAATTA
>CAXBIJ010000405.1:0-2537 GCA_963975675.1 uncultured Maribacter sp.
TGGCGAAGTATTTGAACGAGAACGATATTCCTTGTGGGGTCTATTATCCGATTCCGCTACATAATCAAAAAGCTTATGTAGATGAACGATATAGAGAAGAAGACTTTCCGGTTACTAATCAATTAGTGAAAGAAGTAATTTCATTACCAATGCATACAGAATTGGATCAGGAACAGATTAACCATATTACAAACATGGTTATCGGATTTGTTAATGGATAAAGTACGAAGTTCTTATATTTGGTTTAGGTTGAAACAACATATTAAATGAAAGTATTAGTAACAGGAGGATTAGGATTCATTGGATCACATACAGTTGTAGAACTTCAGAATAAAGGTTTTGAAGTAATCATCATCGATGATTGTTCTAATTCTGACGAAAAGGTGCTAATTGGTATTGAAGCGATTACTGGTAAAAAACCAATTTTCGAAAAGTTAGATTTAAAGGAAAAACATAAGGTAGAGGAGTTTTTTAAAAGACACCAAGATGTTACTGGAGTTATTCATTTTGCTGCTTCAAAGGCGGTAGGCGAGAGTGTTGAAAAACCATTGCTGTATTATGAGAATAATATAGGTACATTAATATATATATTAAAGGAGCTTTGTAGAAAAAATAAAGCAAGTTTCATTTTCAGTTCTTCATGTACTGTTTATGGGCAGGCAGATAAAATGCCTATTACCGAAGATGCTCCGGTTAAGGTAGCCGAATCTCCTTATGGCAATACAAAGCAAATGGGTGAGGAAATTATTGCTGATACCTGTAAAGTTACTCCTAGCTTAAATGCTATTGCTTTACGTTATTTTAACCCTATGGGAGCGCATCCAAGCGGAGAGATAGGTGAATTACCTAAAGGAGTGCCGCAAAACTTAGTGCCCTTTATTACTCAAACGGGAATCGGTTTAAGAAAAGAATTATCTGTATTTGGTGATGATTACCCAACACCAGACGGTACATGTATTCGTGACTATATATACGTAGTCGATTTGGCTAAGGCGCATGTTGTTGCTTTAGAGCGTTTATTTCAAGGAAAGAATGAGAAAAACTATGAAGTTTTTAATGTAGGTACAGGTACAGGAAGTTCTGTATTGGAGGCTATTCACAGCTTTGAAAAAGTTTCAGGTAGAAAGTTAAATTATAAAATTGTTGATAGAAGACCAGGTGATATTACCTCGGCATATGCTGATACAACTAAAGCAAATACTGTTTTAGGATGGAAAGCTGAATATACTTTAGAACAAGCCATGAACTATGCATGGATCTGGGAACAGAAAATACGTGACTGAATTTCTTAATTTCAAGGACTTAAACAAGGGGAAATATGGTTATATTTCCCCTTATTACATTAAACATTATCTCATGAAAAATTTGAACCTATTAATTTGTTTGTTAGGTGCTACCATATTATCGGCACAAGATATTTATATCCAATGTGGGACGATTTATGACACTAACTCTGGAAAGCTTATTAAGGATAAAACTATAGTGGTTTTTGAGAACAAAATTAAATCTATTGAGAATGGATTTGTAATGGGTACAGATGTAGATAGGATAATCAATTTAAAGGATAAAATAGTGTTGCCTGGTCTAATCGATATGCATGTTCATATAGAAGGCGAGTATAATGCACAATCCTATATAAAAGAATTTACGGCAAATGAAGCAGATATAGCTTTAGAATCAACAGTTTATGCTAAACGTACATTGATGGCAGGTTTTACAACTGTGCGTGATTTAGGAGGTACGGGTGTAAATATTGCGCTTAGAAATGCTATTAATGGAGGTCTGGTAGATGGACCGCGAATTTTTACTTCAGGCAAGGCGCTTGCTACTACAGGCGGGCATGCTGACCCTACCAATGGTAGGCGAAATGACCTGATGGGAGATCCAGGCCCAAAAGAAGGGGTGGTGAATTCTGTGACAGACGCGAAAAAAGCGGTTAGACAACGATACAAAAATGGTGCTGACGTCATTAAAATTACCGCAACAGGCGGAGTTTTAAGTGTTGCTAAAAGTGGTCAAAACCCGCAGTTTACACTAGAAGAGATAAAAGCGATTACAGAAACTGCAAAGAATTATGGTTTTACTGTTGCTGCGCATGCCCATGGAGATGAAGGTATGAAAATAGCAGTAATGGGTGGTGTTAATACTATAGAACATGGTACATTAATGAGTGAGGAAACCATGGATCTGATGATTAAAAACCAGTGCTATCTGATTCCAACCATAAGTGCAGGAAAGCAAGTGGCTGAAAAAGCCCTTATACCTGGGTTTTTTCCAGAAATTGTTGCTAAGAAAGCTTTAGAAATAGGGCCTAAACATATTGCTACTATGGCAAAAGCTTATAAAAAAGGTGTTCCGATGGGTTTTGGTACTGATGCAGGTGTGTTTCCTCATGGTAAAAATGCGATTGAATTTGGATATTTGTTAGAAGCAGGTATTCCTGTAAAACAATCATTAAAGCAAGCAACAATTATAAATGCAAGTTTATTGGGTATGCAAGAAAAATTAGGAGAGATTAAACAAGGGTATATAGCAGA
>CAXBIJ010000406.1:0-2533 GCA_963975675.1 uncultured Maribacter sp.
ACGCTTCGTCTAAAAGAATTCCAGTTATTATTAAAGCACACCATGATAGTATTTCTGGCACTATAGAATTAAAACATGGCTCAGAATGGCAAGTAGACAAATTATCACAACCTTTTTTCATTGCAAAAAAAGGAGATGAAAAAACGGTTTATTTCAACTTAAGCCCGCCTACTTTAGAAAATGAAAGTGCAATTTCCCCTATTATAAAATTAAATGGCAAAGAAATTAACAAAGAACTAGTAACAATAGATTATGACCATGTTCCTACCCAAACAATTCTTTTACCCTCGGAGGCAAAAGTAGTTCGATTGAACATACAGAAGGCAGGGGAAAATATTGGTTATATTATGGGTGCTGGTGACGAAGTTCCAACAAGTTTAGAGCAAATTGGTTATAATGTTCAAATAATTGACCCAACTACAATTACGGCAGAATCATTGGCAAAATATGATGCAGTAGTTTTAGGAATACGTGCTTACAATGTTGTTGACGAATTAAAATTTAAGCAACGATTTATATTAGATTATGCTAAAAATGGTGGCACCGTTATTGTGCAATATAATACAGCAAGTAGATGGGGTAGTCAATTTGAAAATATAGCTCCCTATGAGCTAGAAATTTCTAGAGATCGTGTTACAAATGAAAATTCTGATGTTGAAATTATTGCCAAAGAAAATTCATTAGTAAATTTCCCTAATAAAATAAATCAAGATGATTTTAAAGGGTGGGTTCAAGAAAGAGGTTTATACTTCCCGAATAAATGGAGTTCAGAGTTCACTCCTATTTTGAGCATGCACGATAAAGACGAAGAAGTAACAAAAGGTAGCCTATTAATTGCCCCTTACGGAAAGGGAAACTATATTTATACCGGACTTAGTTTTTTTAGGGAATTGCCAGTAGGGGTACCTGGAGCTTATAAATTATTCTCCAACATGCTTTCTGTAGGTAAAGATAAAGTTGAGATTAAAGAGAAAATAAAAGGATGAAAACAGACCATGACGAAAATACCACTTGGAAAAAAGAGTACACTATCCTACTGGTGCTCAATTTAATATATATCCTTATTTTCTATTACATTATGACATCATTCAACTAATATGAAAGAATTAGATTGGATTATTCTGGCCAGCACCTTGATCTTTATAGTTATATATGGAGTTTGGAAAACCAAGGGAAGTAAAAATGTAGACGATTACGTGCGTGGAGGTAACAACTCTAAATGGTGGACCATTGGTTTATCTGTAATGGCTACCCAAGCGAGTGCAATCACATTTTTATCGACACCAGGCCAAGCTTTTCATGATGGAATGGGCTTTGTTCAATTTTACTTTGGCCTTCCTTTCGCTATGATTATTATTTGTATTGTGTTCATTCCCATGTACTATAGAATGAAAGTATACACGGCCTACGAATTTCTTGAAAATAGATTTGACCTTAAAACAAGATCCTTAACTGCTATTTTATTTTTAACACAAAGAGGATTGGCTGCCGGTATTACCATATTTGCACCGTCCATAATTCTTTCCGCTATATTAGGATGGGATTTAAGAACCCTCAATGTTATCATCGGAACTTTGGTCATTATTTATACCGTTTCAGGTGGTACCAAAGCGGTAAGTGTCACCCAAAAACAACAGATGTTCATCATTATGACCGGTATGTTCATCACCTTCTTTTTTATATTGGGTTACCTTCCTTCAGATATCACCTTTAGTAAAGCAATGAAAATAGCTGGTGCTAGTAATAAACTAGAAATTCTAAATTTCGATTTCAACACTTCCAGCCGATATACCTTTTGGAGCGGAATTACTGGAGGACTATTTTTATTTCTAGCCTATTTTGGCACAGATCAAAGTCAGGTACAGCGCTATTTATCAGGTAAGTCTATACGAGAAAGTCAATTAGGACTTGTTTTTAATGCAATTTTTAAGATTCCCATGCAGTTTTTTATTCTACTGGTAGGTGTAATGGTATTTGTGTTTTATCAATATAATCCATCTCCATTGAATTTTAATCCATCAGCAACAAAAGCCGTAATGGAGTCCCCTTATTCAAATGACTACAGGCTTTTGCAAGAAGGGCAAATTGCTTTAGAAGCTGAGAAAAGAATTGCTCAAAATAAGTTTTCCTCTGCATTGGAAATAAAGGAATATTCAGCGGTTGAAGAAGCTAAAATGCAAATTATTCTTATCAATCAGAAAGATAGTATTAATCGTATCGCAGCAAAATCGCTAATTAGTCAAGCGAGTGAAGTGGTAGAAACTAATGATAAAGATTATGTCTTTATACATTTCATTCTAAACAATTTACCTACCGGTCTTGTAGGTTTATTGCTAGCGGTTATCTTTTCTGCAGCGATGTCCTCCACCGCATCCGAACTAAATGCACTTGGAACCGTTACTGCTTTAGATCTTTATAAGCGTAACATGAAAGAAAAATTTACAGAGGCCCATTATGTTAAAGCATCAAAGTACTTTACCCTATTGTGGGGCATCGTGGCCATTTTCATAGCCAGTATTGCCAATCTTTTTGA
>CAXBIJ010000407.1:0-2528 GCA_963975675.1 uncultured Maribacter sp.
CGTTTACCTAAAGCAGAATCCGTTCCAAGTATCGCTAATTTCAAACAATCTACCTTTTCAATATCACCTGTAAAAAAGTGTAATTGATCACGGTCAGGAGTTTTTCTAATATCTCTAATCTTTACATTTTTCTCTTTTGCCAAAGCCACCAATTCTGGGTCATTAGTTAAAAAATCATGTAAACCACTATCAACATTCCATCCTTGTTTTAGTGCAGATTTTATTGTTCCTTTTGCTTCTTTTGGCAACCTACCCCCATCAGGAGCTAAACCTATTACCAGGTAACTAGGCATATTATTAGTAGCTTTAAGAGCTGCCACTGCTGAGTCCATATTCTTAAAAACAGGAATACCATTTGGTCTACCATCTAAAACATCACTAGCATCAGAGCCAGCATATTTTTCATCAAGAACACCTACCACTTCATATCGTTCTGTGAAACGAACCAGACCATGTGCTGTTTTACCATTTGGCGTATTAAAAGCGCCTTCACAATACACAAGCGCCTTACCGTCAATAACTTTTTTCATCTATTTATTTTAATTTTTTGCAGTGAGCACGGCAACAAAACGATCCGGCTCAAAATTTAATTTATCATCTAATTCTAGTAATCCTATGAGTCCCGCTGTTGAAGCTGGTAGAATTCGAAATCCTTCCTTTTTATATAACAAGGAGGTCATCTCCTTTAATTTTTTATCACTTATGTTAAATGCCTCACCTTCTGATTCACGCAAAGCATACAAGGCTTCTTCCCCATCAAAACTATGCCAGTTAATTAATGGCTCATTATATTTGGTTTCTTTAATTGCGTCCGGATTTAGATCTTTACAGTGGTCTAACCCCAATAAAAATGATTCTACTATAGGATTCTTACGTGAAGATGACGCAGCAATCATTTTAGGAATACGAGAGGTTTTTCCTCTTTTATAAAGATTTACAAAACCCCTGTAAATACCTGCGAACAAAGTTCCGTTTGAAACCGGAACCGCACAGTATTTTGGAGCATCTCCTAAATCTTCAAAAATTTCTTGAGCAATTTGAGCGTAAGCAGATATTTGTAGTGGTGTATTTGCCCCACCTGGGTTGCCGTCGTACCAGCCATGTTCAGCTGCTAATTTAGAGCTTTCAGTAACTACATCTTCATAACTACCAGGAATACGAATAATTTCGGCGTTCAAGATTTCCATTTCGGCTATACGATCAGTATGATATGATTCTGGAATATAAATCTTGCAAGCAATACCTGCTAAGTCTGCAGCTAAAGCCATGGCCACTCCGTAATTGCCACAGGTAGCTAAACTGACCACTTTAAATTCTCGCCTCAATGCATCATACAATTGGGCAAATGCGATTCGGTCTTTTTGGGTACCGGTCGGATTATCGCCTTCATATTTAATGTATAATTGGCGAACATCAAATTCACGTTCTAACGTCTTTGCACGACTCAACCCTGTATCCCCAACTTCTAAACTTATGATGTCTTCGAAACACTCTAGCCGATCTACTATTGATTTACTTGTATCCTTAACCATTTCGCTCAATCTTCGAGCTTCATTAGACACTTTATTTTCAGCTGTTTTAACGCCGTCTTTAAGATTCATAAGTTGCTTTAAATTCCATTTATTTAATATACAGTATTTATTTTAATTTTTCTTTTACTATTGCAATCTATTCCTTTAAAAAAGGCATACATAGGTACTATTTTCTATGAAAATATTTAAAATTTTAACATAGCATTTTACGGTATTTAAAGGCATGTGGCGTGTTTATTGATTTTTTCAATTGTAATAGAATAATAAAAATTAACATAAGGCCAAACAGTTCATTACCTAATTTTGACTACATTTTAAACTAAGTATAAATCAATGAAATTAAACCGCATCTTTTTACTTTTTTCAATCATATTAGGTTTTGCTGTAAATGCACAAGATGAGCTACCCTTACGAATAGATAATTCGAAGATTAAGCCTTTACAAAAACTACTTGATAGTTCATTACAAACTAATTTAAGAGATGAGCTAGCGTCGCACCCCGAATGGAACGATCTTATAGTACAAAAGAAAATGGCTGTTGGTCTCGTTGACCTAAGCGACCCAGAAAATGTGCGTTTTGCCCGTGTAAACGGCAACCATATGATGTATGCCGCCAGTCTACCCAAAATAGCCATTCTTTTAGCTGCAATGGATGCTATTGAAAAAGGAGAATTAAAAGAAACATCAGAAGTAAAAAAAGATATGCGTTTAATGATCAGTAAATCTGACAATTCTGCTGCAACTCGAATGATTGATCGTGTAGGTTATGATAAGTTAGAATCGGTTATGACCGATCCTAAATACTCTTTTTATGATGAACATAAAGGTGGCGGCCTTTGGGTTGGTAAACGCTATGGTGGCGGTGGCGACACCAATCGCGAACCACTTAAAAATTTAAGTCACGCTGCAACAGTAACGCAGGTATGCAGGTACTATTATTTATTAGCAAATGGTAAGTTAGTCAATCAAAAAAGGTCAAAGCAAATGCTCGACATT
>CAXBIJ010000408.1:0-2423 GCA_963975675.1 uncultured Maribacter sp.
GGTAAAACCGCAGAATCGGGTTTTATAAAAACTACAGGTTCTTCTGGCTTTTCATTCTGAAGTTCCTCAATATGCGCAGTATAGTTTCTGCCTATGCAAATAATTTTCATTACACGCTATTATACTATTTAACTTAGTTTATTGTTCAATTTGCTCAGTTTTATTTGAGTTAGAATTTTTTTGGTATATAATGGAAAATCTGCATTTAACATCCACCCAAAATAGCCAGGTTCGTTTTCCAATACTGCATGTACTTTTTTTCCTTTGTGTTTTCCAAACGAAAACACTTCTTCTCCCTCTTCATCCATAGCAATGAAACCTGCAAAATCTACCGACTGCTTTCTTCTTGAAAATTCAGAAAGTTTTTTGATATTATTTTCCAAATCCGGATATCTATCTAACTGAGAAAGCAATACTTCATATGTTGCATTGGTATCTACAGCAGCACTATGAGCATTTAATAATTCTTTATCGCAATAGAACTTATATGCAGCCTCTAACGTTCTTTTTTCCATCTTATGAAAAATGGTTTGAACATCTACAGAAACAGTATTTTTCATATCAAAATCTATATCTGCACGTAATAATTCTTCTGCAAGTAACGGAATGTCGAAACGGTCAGAATTAAATCCTCCTAAATCACTATCCTTTATAATCTTGTAAATTTCTTTAGAAAGTTCTTTAAAAGTTGGTTCATTCGCCACTTTTTCATTCGTTATGCCATGTACCGCAATAACCTCATCTGGTATGACCATTTCTGGATTAACGAGCCATGTTTTACTTTCCTTATTCCCATTAGGAAATACCTTTAGTATTGCGATTTCCACAATACGATCCTTCGCTACATTAATACCAGTAGTCTCTAAATCAAAGAAACAAATCGGTCTGGTAAGCTTTAATTCCATACGAGTTTAACTTTTAACAAAGATACCCTTTCGTTCTTTTAACGCTTTATGATACCCATGTTTAAATTTATTTTAAAAAAATGATAAATGTGCTGTAATTCCTTGTCATATCTTTAAAATTAAGGCCAGAAATAAACGCATTATAAATTTAACCAATTTATATTCTTATCTGATAGTAGAAACGATTTTAAGGAATAAAATCATTTAATAAGCTAAAGCAAGATATCCCTTGTTCAACTTATTAAATGTATTTATTAGTATTATTAAAAATGAGCTACAAAACATGTCGCTTATTAGAAGATTAAAATTCACGATTTGGATCCCAAGCTTCCAAGTAATCTGCAATTGCCTTAGCAAACATACTGCCCAATGCGCCATTTACAACCCTATGGTCATAACTATGAGAAAGGTACATTTTACTTCGGATACCAATAAAATCTCCTTCAGGTGTTTCAATTACAGAAGGCATTTTTCTGATAGCGCCTAGGGCTAAAATACCAACCTGTGGCTGATTAATAATTGGCGTACCAAATACACTGCCAAAAGTACCTACATTGGTTACTGTATACGTACCACCCTGAACCTCATCTGGTTTCAAAGCATTATTTCTAGAACGGTTGGCCAAGTCATTTATAACCTTCGCCATACCTACCAAATTTAATTGATCTGCATTCTTAATTACCGGAACAATAAGATTACCATCTGGTAATGCGGCTGCCATACCTATATTAATATTTTTCTTTTTAATAACGCTATCTCCATCAACAGAGATGTTCATCATTGGATATTTCTTTAAAGCCTTAGCAACAGCCTCCATGAAAATTGGAGTAAAAGTTAATTTTTCACCTTCTCTTTTAAAGAAAGCATCTTTCATCTTGTTACGCCAATTTACAATATTGGTAACATCAACTTCAATAAAACTTTGTACATGTGCAGATGTCGATACACTATCGGTCATATGCTTGGCAATCAATTTGCCCATTCTAGTCATTGCAATAACTTCATCGCCACCAGAGACTTGTACTTTAGGCTTTTCTGCTACAGGCTCATTAATTTTAACCTGTGCAGGTGTAGAAGCTCTATCAGCAGCAATTGTTACTGAATTCGACTGGTCAGCAGTCGCTGCTATCACATGATTAGAACTTGCTCCATTTTTTACATAGTTCAAAATATCATCTTTTGTTACCCTACCATCCTTACCAGTACCTGGTATAGTTTCTAGCGCATCAAATGAAATACCTTCTTGTTTAGCAATATTCTTAACCAAAGGCGAATAAAAGCGGTCTGAATTTCCTACAACCAAATCTGCAGAAGAAGTATCTAACTTAGCTTTTATAACAGCCTCTTCAGCTGCAGAAACCATTACTTCTTGAACAGGTGCTTCAACTTCTTTTTCATTAGTCGAATTTGAGACTACACTTACATCACCATCAATCTCAATAATCGCTACAGTTTGACCAACTTTTACAATATCATCAACATTAAAGCATTTCTCTATCAAAACACCATCTACCTCAC
>CAXBIJ010000409.1:0-2398 GCA_963975675.1 uncultured Maribacter sp.
CCTTTTGAACCGGGAATTTTAATAGCAGCAGGTATAGCGCTGTCTTTTGTATTCGGACTTTTTCCGTCAGATTTGAAAGGAGTTCAAGTTTTTACTAAAAGCAAACTCTCTTCGGTAGATTTAAGACGAGTCTGGATATTTATCGGCCTTACCGCTGGTTATGAACTCACGCAGATTATCATAAACAATAGTGATATTCTATTGGTCAAGCATTATTTTAATGATAAAGAAGCAGGTCTATATTCTTCTCTAGCATTAATTGGTAGAGTGGTTTATTTCGTTGCTTGGATGTTTGTTATGTTACTAATGCCAACGGTTATTCAAAAACAAAAGGATGGAGAACCTACTGCACCAGTACTTTTTAAATATGTATTCTTTATTGGTAGCTTGTCAACTTTCATAGTA
This sequence comes from uncultured Maribacter sp., assembly GCA_963975675.1. GTDB lineage: Bacteria > Bacteroidota > Bacteroidia > Flavobacteriales > Flavobacteriaceae > Maribacter. Next base: position 406 of record CAXBIJ010000409.1, read on the forward strand.
TTTGTATGCTTTTTATTTCCAAATTTGATAATCACCTTAATGTTTGGCGATGCTTACTTATCAATAGCGCACCTTCTTTGGAAATATGCATTGGCAACATCATTATTTGCAGTCTCTAATATTTTCGCGTATTACTTTCTGTCGTTAAATCAATATTCACCTGTAATACTATCTGGGTTATTAGGGTTTTCACAAGTGGCACTCATAATGCTATACCATAACAATCTAGAAACCGTAGTGCATATGCAAATAATTGCAATGGTGATACTGTTGGTAGCGCAACTATTATTTTACATCATAAAAAATTTATCATCTAGTAGTGGTGAGATAAAAACGAATTTGGATGGCAACAACACGCTTTAACCATTATATAATATTTTAATAAAATTTAATAAAAATGAAATTAGCAATTGTAACCGCATACCCACCTAGTAAAGTAACCTTAACAGAATACGGATACTATTTGGTAAAGCATTTTAGGCTTCAAGAAGAAGTAACTGAACTCATTTTGATTACTGATCGTACAGAAGAACCAAAAGATTTAAATTTTGAGGAAAATGGCTGTAAGATTACAGTTAAAGAATGTTGGAGTTTTAATAGTTACGCTAACATATTTAATATTAGTAAAACTATTTCACAAACAAAGCCCGATGCAGTTTTATTCAACCTTCAGTTTTTAAAGTTTGGAGATAAGAAAGTACCAGCAGCCTTAGGCTTAATGCTTCCCTACATCTGTAAAATGAAGGGAATACCAACGATTTCATTACTTCATAATATTCTTGAAAAAGTCGATTTAGAAAATGCAGGCTTCACCAATAATAAAATACTTCAGAGCATCTACAACTTAATAGGAACTACCTTGACCAAATTTGTTTTAGCTTCTGATATACTTGCAGTTACTATTAGTAAATATGTTACTACGTTAGAAAATAAATACAAGGTTAAGAATGTAGCTTTAATTCCGCATGGGGCTTTTGAAACTCCACCAGAACCAGATTATAAATTACCAACAGGCCCAAAGCAGGTTATGGCTTTCGGTAAGTTCGGTACCTATAAAAAGGTAGAGATACTGATAGAGGCTGTAGAGGAAATTAGGTCTAGATCCAATGAAGATATTGAAATTGTTATTGCAGGTACCGATAGCCCGAATACACCAGGTTATTTAGACGAAATGAAAGAGAAATATAGCCATGTGCCACAAATACGTTTTACAGGTTATGTTGCTGAGGAAGATGTGCCGAAATTTTTTGGTGAAAGTGCGGTTACTGTTTTTCCATATACCTCTACAACGGGTAGTTCAGGAGTTTTACACCAAGCAGGTAGTTACGGTAATGCAGTAGCTTTGCCAGACCTTGGTGACTTAAGCACTTTAGTTGAGGAAGAAGGTTATAAAGGGGAGTTTTTTAATGCTCATGATACGTCATCGCTTGCAACTGCAATTGAGAAAATTCTAACGAATGATATGTATAGAATACAACTCGGGAAGCAAAATTATAAAGCGGCATGTTCATTGCCAATGTCAACAATTACCCAAATGTATATAGATTACTTTAAAGCTATTCAGAAATCGAAAGAGACTGGATTTAATATAGATATTGCAACAATAGAGAAGAAATTGGTTCATTAAGAATCGATATGGTTAGTATTTATAGGCTGGTTTTTAACCAGCCTTTTTTGTTTTACTAATTATAGATATTCAGATTTTGAATTTCCTTCGTTATTAATGATTATTTATGTTTTCTAATGAAAATCAAGCCCAATGAAAAGTGGGTTTAAAATTCCAGTATTTGAATTAGAGCGGTTAACTTTTTAGTTATTTTCTTTATTAACTGTTAATTCAAAATAAGCTAGTTTTTTATTACCTAAGGAATCTAGGCAACCAAAGAAATGTTGTTTTTTAGTTTTCCATGGTAAGCTTCCTGCAACAGAACTAGGTACTTTTTTAAAGTCATATAAAGTCCAAAACATATACGGAATATTGTTATCTCTTAAA
>CAXBIJ010000410.1:0-2394 GCA_963975675.1 uncultured Maribacter sp.
AGTTTACCCGAATCCTGTTTCTAATTATGTGACCCTTAAACTTAAAGAAAATAATCAGTCAACTGGACTAAGTGTATTTAATGAATCAGGACAGTTCTTATTTAAAAGAGAAATTTCCCCTAGCGAAGGTCTTGATATAGAAATCGACCTTTCTTCTTTTAACAAGGGATTATACTTCTTCCGTTTAACTAGTAATAATGAAACCAATTACATACGTGTATTAAAAAATTAGATAGTTTTAGTAATAACATGAAGCTTTTGCACATTTAATAATTACAACCATTTTTGAGTATACCTTAAAATGAAGTACCTTAACTACTAGAATTAGTATGTATTATTAATTCTAGTAGTACACCAACTGTTATTAAATAGTGAATATCACTAACTTTATCGTGTATGACCAAAAAAGAAACTAATAAAAAAGAAAAATCTAAAAAGGATTATGTTTCGAAGAAAGACCTAGAATATTATAGATTGATAAAAGGTGAAAGTTCACATACTGAAGAGCTTGTTGATCATTACTGGGGCAGTATAAATTATGTATTTAGTCTTATAAAAGCTTCAGAAATCAAAGCTGGTCTTATTCTCTCTTTTTATGGTATTTTACTAAACGTTACGTACAGTAATATAGTAATCGTTTTGCAAAAAGATAACAATACGTGGCTATTATATATCTTAATTATTTCTTGGGTCATGTGTACAGTCATTTCTATCTATTATTGTATTCGCTGTTTTATTCCGAAAATTGAAAAGACTTATGACCCCAACATTTTCTTTTTCGGAGATATCATTTCGAAATTTGGAACGATACGTGAATTCTCCCAAACCTTTTATGATATAAGTTTGACTGAAGAAGAACTCTTTAATCATTTAGGTCAGCAGATTTTCATAAATTCTAAAATCTCAGCGTATAAATTTAGATGTGTTAATCATGCAATTCGCTTTTTGGCTATAGGTTTAGCCATTCTTTTTTTAGCTATTATCTGTTATGTAATCACCGAATATGTACTTTAATAAGGTGTTTATCTTGCGTTTACAATTTAGAACCCAAAACTAAGATTAGCGAATTTTAAACGAGTCTCATTATAATACCAAATCTACACTATAGGTTTAACGAATCGTTTTTAGTAATTTTATAGCTTTAAACTATACCAATGACAATTACACAATTACAATATGTACTAGCGGTTGCAGAATACAAGAATTTCACTCTTGCTGCAGAGAAAAGTTTCGTAACGCAACCTACGTTAAGCATGCAGGTTCAAAAATTAGAAGATGAGCTTGATATACTGCTCTTCGACCGTAGTAAAAAGCCTATTACTATAACCGAAGTTGGTAAAAAAATAGTTGCGCAGGCCAAAAATATTGTAAATGAAGCAGCTCGAATAAAAGATATTGTAGAGCAAGAAAAAGGATATATCGGTGGTGATTATGTTTTAGGAATTATACCTACCATTATGCCTACACTTTTGCCCATGTTTCTAAAAGCTTTTATTCAAAAATACCCGAAAGTAAATCTTATTATAAAAGAGCAGAATACAGAAAATCTTATTCAAAATATTCAAGATGGGCATTTAGATGGTGCTATTGCTGCAACTCCTTTAGAAGTTGATTTTATTAAAGAAAGACCGCTGTACTACGAGCCATTTGTAGGCTATGTTCCAAAAGAACATCGTTTAGGAAATAGTACTCAAATTACACCTGAAGATTTAGATATTGAAGATATTTTACTCTTACAAGATGGCCATTGTTTTAGAGAGGGAGTTTTGAATTTATGTAAAACTCCGAAAATTGCTGGTGAACATTTTAGCCTTCAAAGTGGAAGTTTCGAAACATTAATTAATCTATCTAATGAAGGATTGGGCATGACGCTTCTCCCCTATTTAAATACTATTGAACTTGATGACGCTAAGAAAAAAAATTTGAAGTATTTTAAAGACCCTTCGCCTGCAAGAGAAGTAAGTCTGATTTACCATAAAAAAGAACTGAAAATTCAAATTACCGAAGCATTAAAAGATGTTATCACCAGTATAGTTAGAGGTGCAATAGCCTTTCAAGATGTGAAGATTATAAGTCCTTTAAATAAATAAATTCTTATTTTCTTTCATATTGATATACCCCCTTCAATACACATTGCGGGGCAAAATGGTGAAATAGTTAAAGTTTCAAGTTTATTGCAAGTTTTTAATTAAGACACCTCATTAGACATTTGGGTTCTTAAAAAAAAGAGCCACTTAACGTGGCTCTATATTATGCTTTTAAATAAATTAAACTTGGTTGTAATTCTGGTTTGTCTATTATATAATTCTCTAACCAAACCTTTAATTCTTCTACCTCTTCTGGCAGCAATGTTAAGAGCGCTTTTTTCAACTCTTTACAGAAAAGAAGGGCATC
>CAXBIJ010000411.1:0-2362 GCA_963975675.1 uncultured Maribacter sp.
TCACATTTTTAATGGTAACTCGTTCATTACGACCAATTTTAGGCTGTTCTCTTGTAATAGTTTCAGTAACGACCGGTCTTTGCCCTTGTGTTTGGCCTACTGCTCTACTTTGAGCTGCCATTTCATCACTATTAGGAATTTCTTCCTTAGTCGTTTTAAAATTTTCTTTCGAACGTTTAATGTTCTTTTCCTCTTGAATAGCGTTGGTGTTTTCAGATGGTAATTCTCCTTTAAATAAGAATGAAATTACTTCTTTGTTCACTTTCTCTATCATTGATTTAAATAGTTCAAATGCTTCGAACTTATAAATTAATAAAGGGTCTTTTTGTTCGTGTACTGCTAATTGCACCGATTGTTTCAACTCATCCATCTTACGAAGATGCGTCTTCCATGAATCATCGATAATAGCCAATGAAATATTCTTTTCGAAATCGGTAATTAATTGTTTACCATTGGTATCGTAAGCTTCTTGAAGATTGGTTACAACATTTAAGCTTTTGATTCCGTCGGTAAATGGAACCACGATACGCTCAAAATTGTTTGCATTATCTTCATGTACCTTTTTAATTACTGGGAAGGCAGAGGAAGCATTTCGCTCCATTTTCTCATTGTAATGAGAGTATGCTGCCTTATAGATTTTACCTGTTATTTCCTGAGCTCCCATGGTCCCAAATTCTGCTTCAGTAACAGGCGAGGTCATGGAAAAATATTTTATCAGCTCAAACTCAAGGTTTTTAAAATCGCTTGCTGCTTTATTGCCTTCTACAATAACTTCACAAGTATCGTAAACCATGTTGGCAATATCAAGTTTTAAACGCTCGCCTTGTAATGCATGACGCCTTCTTTTATAGACTACTTCACGTTGTGCGTTCATAACATCATCATATTCTAATAGACGTTTACGAACCCCAAAGTTATTTTCCTCAACTTTTTTCTGAGCGCGCTCAATGGATTTTGTCATCATGCTGTGTTGAATAACTTCACCATCTTCTAAGCCCATCTTATCCATCATTTTAGCGACTCTATCAGAGCCGAATAAACGCATAAGGTTATCTTCTAACGAAACATAGAATTGAGAGCTTCCTGGATCACCCTGACGACCAGAACGACCACGTAGCTGTCTATCTACACGTCTAGAATCATGACGTTCTGTACCTACAATGGCAAGACCTCCAGCTTTCTTAACATCTTCAGATAATTTAATATCCGTACCACGACCCGCCATGTTTGTAGCAATAGTTACAACACCAGCATTACCTGCTTCGGCAACAACATCTGCTTCTTTTTTATGCAGCTTCGCATTTAATACATTATGAGGAACTTTACGAACACTTAATAGTTTTGAAAGTAATTCTGAAATTTCAACAGATGTTGTGCCAATTAATACAGGTCTACCTGCATTGCTTAATTTGGTGACCTCCTCAATAATTGCGTTATATTTTTCTCTTTTTGTCTTATAAATTAAATCGTTTCTGTCATCTCTAGCGATAGGTCTATTGGTCGGAATTTCCATTACATCTAACTTATAGATTTCCCAAAATTCACCAGCTTCAGTAACAGCAGTACCTGTCATACCAGCAAGTTTGCTGTACATTCTAAAGTAATTTTGTAAAGTGACTGTTGCAAAAGTTTGTGTTAATGCTTCAATCTTTACATTTTCTTTCGCCTCTATTGCTTGATGTAGTCCGTCAGAATATCTTCGACCATCCATAATACGACCGGTCTGCTCATCGACAATCATTACTTTATTTTCCATCACCACATATTCCGTATCTTTTTCAAATAGGGTATATGCTTTTAATAATTGGCTCATGGTATGAATTCGCTCACTTTTTATTGTAAAGTCTTTGAAAAGCTCCTCTTTTAATTCAGCCTCTTTTTCAATTTCAAAATTCTGATTTTCAATTTTCGCAATCTCACCTCCAATATCTGGCATGACAAAGAAATCTCTATTCTGCTCACCAGAGATGTAATCAACACCTTTATCTGTTAATTCAATTTGATTATTCTTTTCATCGATAACAAACAACAAATCTTCATCTACCTTAGGCATTTCTCGGTTGTTGTCTTGCATGTAAAAGTTCTCTGTTTTTTGAAGTAGTTGTTTTACACCCTCTTCACTTAAAAACTTAATTAATGCTTTATTTTTTGGCAGTCCACGATAAACACGTAATAAAAGAAAGCCACCTTCTTTGGTATCGCCTTCTGCAATTAGTTTTTTTGCTTCCGCTAAAATACCTGTTAAGTGCTGACGTTGCTTTTGCACTATTTCTGCAACTTTAGGCTTTAGTTCGTTAAATTCATGACGATCACCTTCTGGTACAGGACCAGAAATGATTAAAGGAGTTCTAGCATCATCTAC
>CAXBIJ010000412.1:0-2359 GCA_963975675.1 uncultured Maribacter sp.
CTGTTTGTGGTGCATTTGGCCCCACCAAAGACCTTACCCATAACGACTCAAAAATACATAGACAGTGTTTTGATTATTTAGAACAATGCTTTGAACTATGTAATATTTGGGGTGTTGATTTTTTGGCAGGCCCCATGTATTCAGCAGTAGGTAAGGCTCGAATGGTATCAACCGAGCAACGTAAAAAAGAATGGGAACTAGCTGTGACTAATTTACAGAAAGTATGTACTATGGCATATGCCCATGACCTTTCAATTGCGCTAGAACCATTAAACAGATTCGAGTCTGATATGGTTAATACTGCCGAAGATGTAATGCGATTAGTAACCGATATCAACCATTCATCTGCCCGTGTATTGCTAGATGGTTTTCATATGACCATCGAAGAAAAAAATATTAGAGATGCTATAAATACTGTTGGCGATAAATTAATTCATGTGCAGGTTTCTGAAAACCATAGAGGTATACCTGGTACCGGACTTACACCTTGGAACGATTTTAAACTCGGTCTTGACGATATCAACTACAGTGGAGGTTTGGTGATAGAAAGCTTCACTCCAGAAATAAAAGAATTGGCCGCTGCAGTTTGTATTTGGAAAACCATGGCTAAAAGTCAAGATGAATTTGCCCAACAAGGATTAAAATTTTTAAAACAAACGTTTAACGATTAAGAGCATATAATGAGCGAGAAGAAAATAAGAGTAGCTATCGTAGGGCTCGGTTTTGGAGCTGAGTTTATTCCCATTTATAAAAAGCACCCTAATGCAGAATTGGTTGCTGTTTGTCAACGAAACGAAGAAAAGTTAAATGAGATTGCAGATGCTTTTGACATCGATAAAAGATATACTTCTTATGAGGAACTTTTACAAGATAATGAGATAGATGCGGTGCATATTAATACTCCGATTCCCAATCATGGTGAACAATCTATTCAAGCACTTAAAGCTGGTAAGCACGTTGCATGTACAGTACCTATGGCGACAACCGTTGATGAATGTAGACAGATTGTAGAACTTACCGAAAAAACCGGACTTACCTATATGATGATGGAAACGGTAGTATATGCTAGGGAGTTTCTATACATGAAAGAGATATATGATAATGGCGAATTAGGAAAAGTTCAATTTTTAAAAGCTAGTCATCAACAAGATATGGACGGATGGCCTAACTATTGGCCAGGTCTACCACCAATGCATTACGCGACCCATTGCGTTGGCCCGGTACTTGGTTTAACCAGAGATGAGGCCGAATATGTATCGTGTTTTGGTTCAGGTACTATTCGAGAAGAATTGATTAAAGAATACAACTCACCCTACGCGGTTGAAACCACCCATATTAAATTTAGAAATTCAGATTTAAGTGCTCAGGTATATCGTTCGCTTTTTGATGTAGCGCGCCAGTACCGCGAAAGTTTTGAAGTCTATGGTTCTAAAAAATCTGTAGAATGGCCTTTAATTGAAGGCAAACCATTAGTAGTGCATACAGCCAAGAAACCTGAACCAGAAATTCCGGAGGAAGTAACGAGTCCAGACTTCGCAAAGCTATTGCCAAAAGAGATTCAATCTTTTACAACCCATGGTGTCTACGATGAAGGTGATAATCAGCATTTGTCATTTACGCAAGGGGCCGGTCATGGAGGTTCACATCCACATTTAGTGCATGCATTTGTAGATAGTTTGGTAAAGGGTACATCACCCTACCCGAATGCAAAGCAATCTGCGAACATTACCTGTGTGGGTATATTATCACATGAATCTGCAGAAAAAGGAGGGGAGATAATAAAATTACCAGAGTTTACTTTTTCAAAATAGAAACCAAACAACGTTTATTTATACAGTGAATTACAGTTCGGATGTCTTTATTGACATTTCGGACTGTATTTTTTTTTATCCCGAAGTGAATACTCCAAATTCACCAATAAGGTATTCTACAATTATTGATTTCACAGTTATTAAAGGAAATCGCTAATTTTAAGCACCAGAAGTCAGCATTAAGCAATTTGAACAAAATGGTATAATGAATGGGTAGTTTTTTAAAGGTATTAAGAGCGAGTATCGTCATCACTTTAGTTATGGTGATAATTCGATTGTTATTTGCAGATTGGAATACGATAACCCTCTATAGAGAACTTCAATTTACAGGGGTTAGTTTTATTTATGCCTTTGTACTCACTTGTGTAAATGCCTATTTCAACCAATATATATCAAAAATTTATAGTTGGGACAAACAAACCAAAAAGCGATTATGGTATGGGGCTTTAGGATCTATTGTTTTAACCGTATTTGCATTCGCCGTAGTACGGTGGTTTACAGAGGTGGTGATTTTTGGAATGGATTTCAATAAATTCATCGCTACAGAA
>CAXBIJ010000413.1:0-2337 GCA_963975675.1 uncultured Maribacter sp.
GCGGATTTCCATTAGAGTTTCCAGTAATGTCTTTAGGCGAGACTATTATGAAACCTACTACTATGTTATTTCGCAATTTAGCGAGTATGGATACGGAAGAATCCATTCGCGCTAATCCATTAGACGGTATTGTTTTATTGACAGGATGTGATAAAACCACGCCATCAACAATAATGGGTGCTTGTAGTGTAAATTTGCCTACAATCGTTGTTCCTGGTGGACCTATGTTAACAGGTCGCTTTAGAGGAGAGAAAATAGGCTCTGGTTCTATGAACTGGATGATTAAAGAACGCCAAGAGATTGGCGGATATTCAGCAGAAGATATTAAAGAAGCTGAGGTTTGTGTTGCACGAAGTATAGGGCATTGCAACACTATGGGCACCGCTTCAACTATGGCTACTATGTGTGAAGCTTTAGGTTTGACATTACCAGGCTTTTCTTCAATACCTGCGGTTGATTCAAGAAAGAAATTATTCGCTCAATTATCTGGTAGGCGAATTGTAGAAATGGTAAAAGAAGATTTAACACTTTCAAAAATATTAACTAGAAAAGCGTTTGAGAATTCTATTGTCACCAATGCTGCTGTAGGTGGCTCGACAAATCTTATCATTCATTTAACTGCAATTGCAGGTAGAATAGGAGTGAAACTAAATTTAGAGGACTTCGATATTGTTGGTAGTAAAGTACCCTTACTTGTAAATTTAAAACCGTCTGGAAAATATTTAATGGAAGATTTTTTTTATGCGGGCGGATTGCCGGTGGTAATGAAAGAATTGACACCACTGTTACATGACGAGACTATTACTGTAAATGGTAAAAGTATCACAGATAATTACGAAAGTGAAGTATGTTATGATAGAGATGTAATTGCTGCTTTAGATCATCCTTTTCAAGAAAAAGCAGGCATCGCTGTTTTAAAAGGGAATCTATGTGAAAATGGAGCCGTTATAAAACCGTCTGCAGCAACACCAAAATTGATGAACCATCGAGGTAAAGCGGTTGTATTTGAAAGTATGGAAGACTATCATGAGCGGATTGACGACCCAAATTTAGAGATTGATGAGAATAGTGTGATTGTTCTTAAAGGTGTTGGTCCAAAAGGATATCCAGGAATGCCGGAAGTGGGTAATGTTGATCTTCCTAAAAAACTATTAGCTAAAGGAATAACAGATATTGTTCGTATTTCGGATGGGCGAATGAGTGGAACAGCTGCTGGAACAGTTATACTACATGTCTCCCCAGAATCAACTGTTGGTGGAATTTTGGCAATTGTAAAAAACGGTGACATGATAGAGTTGAATGTGGAAAAACGTTCATTACACCTTGATGTCGAATTAGAAGAATTGATCAAGAGAAAAAAAGAATGGATTTCACCAGAACCTTTAGCAAAACGAGGGTATGTTAAAATGTATATTGATCATGTAGAACAAGCCGATAAAGGTGCCGATCTAGATTTTTTAGTTGGCGGCTCAGGGTCAAAAGTAGAACGAGATTTACATTAAATTATGGAAATATTCTATTTAATAATTGCGGTTATTGCCATTATCATTTTAACAACAAAGTTGAAAATACATGCTTTTTTAGCGCTTTTCATCATTTCAATATTATATGGAATATTTGCGGGAATGCCTTACGCCGATATTATAGTTTCAATTAATGAAGGTTTCGGTGGTACGCTGGGTAAAATAGGATTGATAATAGTTCTTGGGGTTATCATAGGTGCATTTTTAGAAAATACGGGTGGCGCTTTTGCTATAGCAGAAAAGGTGTTGAAAATTATTGGAAGTAAAAGAGTACCAACTGCAATGGGTATTATTGGCTATATCGTGTCAATTCCTGTTTTTGCGGATAGCGGTTTTATGCTGTTACATCCATTGAACAAAAGCCTTTCCAAAAAAGCAAAAATATCGATTGCTGGTCCGGCAATAGCACTAGGTTTAGGTCTAATGGCTTCTCATACAATGGTGCCACCGACGCCAGGTCCAATTGCCGCTGCAGGAATTTTAGACGCAGATTTGGGGTTGGTTATTGCCTTTGGTTTTCCAACCAGTATTGTTGCTTTGATTGTTGGTATTATTTTCGCCAAGAAATATGCTTCAAAAACATATATAGAGCCAGATGTTGAAGAGGTATTAACAACTGAAAAGGAAATTAAAGATTCTCCAGGAGCACTTAAGTCCTCAATTCCAATTTTAGTTCCGATTGTGCTTATCGTGTTAAAATCAGTTTTAAATCCGACTAAAACAGGATTAGATAATGGTTTTATAGACTTCATTAATTTTATTGGAGAGCCGGTAATTTCCTTATTGATTGGTATTTTATTATGTCTATTATTAC
>CAXBIJ010000414.1:0-2328 GCA_963975675.1 uncultured Maribacter sp.
AAGTGCTGACGAGGACATGATTGCTCTTATGAGTATCGTCTCATCAAATTCTTGGAATATAGATACCGATGTTCTAGATGAGAATTTGAAAATCAATAAAAATGTAGTTGTCGTAACCGACACGAATTTGAATATTGTTTTTGCTACTAAAAACATTTGGGAGATGAATCAATATCACCCATATGAGATTTTAGGTAAAACGCCTAAAATGTTTCAAGGCAGTAAAACTTCAAAATCTACTCTAAAAATAGTCTCCGAAGCAGTTAAGACTAATACGCCTTTTGAAGTTACCATAGTTAATTATAGAAAAGATGGCTCTACCTATAATTGTTGGATTCATGGTCAACCAGTCTTTGACAAAAAAGGTAAAGTGGTTAATTTTATAGCCTTTGAGAAGGAAGTTGCTTAAATAAATTACACGTCGAATAAAAAAGGGGTCACTTTACAGTGACCCCTTTTTTATTTATTTTATAAAATTCTAAATATCGCCAGATTCTATCTCTGTTACTCTTAAGGTGTTAACCATCCCTTTATCTTTCATAGGCATCGCCGCTAGACTAATTAACATATCACCAACTTCTAGGTATCCTTTTTTAAAGGCCATACGGTTTACATCATCAATCGTTTCATCAGTAGAAACATTCTTATCATAATAAAAAGCCTTTACTCCCCATAACAGGTTCAATTGAGTAAGTATTCTTTTATTTGATGTAAATACAAGAATATGTGCACTTGGTCTCCAAGCCGAAATTTGAAAAGCAGTATAACCGCTATTGGTCAAAGTCGAAATTGCCTTAGCCTTTATTTCATTTGCCATTAACGCAGCATGGTAACAAATAGATTTAGTTATAAATCTTTTTGTACGAACATGTGGTGGATCATGAGGAACATGAATTAGATCTGAATTTTCAACACTTTGTAAAATACTAGACATTTTTTCAATTACTTCAACTGGGTAATTTCCTACTGAAGTTTCACCAGATAACATAACAGCATCAGCACCATCCATTACCGAGTTAGCAACATCATTTACTTCTGCTCTGGTTGGTGTAAGACTAGTAATCATAGTTTCCATCATTTGCGTTGCAATAATTACTGGAATCCTAGCTTTTTTAGCACGTAACACTAATTGTTTTTGAATTAATGGAACTTCTTGCGCAGGTACTTCAACACCTAAATCTCCACGAGCAACCATAAGTCCGTCACAATACGCTACTATCTTATCTATATTCTCAACTGCCTCTGGCTTCTCAATTTTTGCGATAATTGGAATTTTATGGGCAGAATGTTTATTTATTATATTTTGAAGGTCAATCAAATCTTGACTGAAACGAACAAAAGAAAGGGCTATCCAATCTACTTCAAGTGAAATTGCAAATTCGGCATCTTTAATATCCTTCGGCGTTAATGCCGGTAAAGAGATGTTCGTGTTTGGTAGATTTACACCTTTCTTAGATTTAAGTGGCCCGCCTTGTATAACCTTAGCTAGTACCTCATCCTTACCATTGGTTTTTACAACTTCAAACATTAGTTTACCATCATCTAAAAGAATACGTTCCCCAGCCTTAACATCTCTAGGAAATTCTTTATAGTTCATGTAAACTCTTTCAGCCGTACCCTCAAAAGGTTTACCAGTAACAAATGTTATTTCATCACCAGGACTAACTACTACATCACCTGCCATTACGCCTACACGTAATTTCGGTCCTTGTAAATCTGCTAGAATGGATGTGTTCGTTTCCAATTCTTCGTTTAATTCACGTATCATCTTAACGCGCTCGGCTACATCATCATAATCAGCGTGAGAAAAATTTATTCTGAAGACATCTACTCCTGCATTGATCATGCTCCTGAGTACCTCTTTCTTGCTAGTTGCAGGCCCTAATGTGGCTACAATTTTCGTCTTTTTTACAGTTGGCATTTTTAAAATATTAAATTGTTCTTCGATTTTAGTTTATCTGTACTTATCTCATACCCGGCCATAACTCTTGGCAACATAAGTATTTTTTTAATTAATGAGCTTGTATCGAATTCCTTCTCCGTTTCTATTTTTAATAGATAATCAACATCCTTATATTCAGGTATAAGCCTTGGTTTAGTGAATGTTGTTTCGTTCTGGAATAAATCATTATTGGGGATAAGTTCTTGTTCGCTACTGTGATTTGCAACTAATACCCAATACATGTCATGAAATTCATCATCCCATTCAAAAATTGGAAATGATTTATTTTTAGCAAGATTAAAATCCTTCCTTGCTCTTACAAATTTTGCTTTTAAACTTTGATTTAATCCATAGACTAAAGCATAATCGTCTAAAGTAGTATGTAA
>CAXBIJ010000415.1:0-2323 GCA_963975675.1 uncultured Maribacter sp.
ATAACAAGCCCATGATTAAAGTAAATTAATTTACAAGTAGTACATCTGCAGAAAATAGAATCATGAAATAATTGCAGTATAAGTTAATATAATTCTAAATCCAATTTTTTTGGACCATTGGACCATTGGACCATTGGACCATTGGACTAAAACGAATTGCGACCTAAACGTAGATAGCTTAAAAGAATATTGAAGATATATTAAAATTGGCGTGATGAAAGAATATGAGCGATAATCGTAGAATAAGGAGAAAGAATGAAAGAAGAAAAAAAACTTTCAAATATCCTATTAGTAAGAAAGATAAAACGGTAGGGATACTTGCTATTGTATTGTTGTTTTTTTTAGCCGTACTGTTGGTCTTTTACTTTGCCTTTAAAGGCATCAACATTTGATTATAATATTTTAATTATAAAATATGTCCAATACCATCCATATAAAAAATATGGTCTGCCCAAGATGTATCTCAGCAGTATCCAACATTTTACAAGAACTAGCTATTTCATATTGCTCAATCAAATTAGGAGAGGTTGAATTAACAACGCCTTTAAATGAGGAAACTAAAAACATTTTTTCTAAAGCACTTCAAGATTCAGGCTTCAGCTTAATCAACAATCGTAAAAGCCAACTTATTGAACAAATGAAAACTTTGGTTGTAGATAAAATCCATCATTCAACTAATGGACTAAATATAAAATGGGCAGACTATTTAAGTGAAAAACTGCATCTTGATTATAAATATTTAAGTTCCCTATTCTCGTCGGTAGAAAGCATCACGTTCGAGCAGTACATCATAAACCAGAAAATTGAACGCATTAAGGAATTCATAGTTTATGATGAGTTAACCTTAAGTGAAATATCTCATACCTTGAACTATAGTAGTGTCGCCTATTTAAGCAATCAATTTAAAAAAGTTACAGGAATGACACCTACCCAATTCAAGAAAGTCATAGATAAGAATCGTAAATCTTTAGATGAGATTTAGAATGAGTAATCAGTAAATTCTACAAATCATTCAGCTTATTCCGTAACACATTAAAGTCCTTTAATCCTGAAATTTGTGGTGTACAAAGAAGTATAGGATTATGGAGACAATTAACATATTTGAAACAAAAGAGAAAAACCATAAGCAAGGAATAAAAGAATCATTCCCAGTTACAGGAATGACCTGCGCATCGTGTGCATCAAGCGTTGAATCTGTGTTAAAACAAACAGACGGCGTAATTGATGCAAGAGTAAACTTTGCTAGCAGTACTGTTCTTGTAGAGTATGACAAAAAGTTGAGTCCTAATCAACTTCAAAATGCACTTCGCGAAGTGGGTTATGATATTATCATTGATGCAGAGAATCCTTCGGAAGTACAACAAGAACTTCAAGAAAAGCATTACCAAGACATAAAAAATCGCACCATCTGGTCAGCTATTCTTACCCTTCCAATTTTTATCTTGGGAATGTTTTTTATGCAATGGGAGCCTGGCAAATGGATATCCTTGGCATTAACATTTCCAGTCCTATTTTGGTTTGGGCGAAGCTTTTTCATCAATGCTTATAAGCAAGCCAAATACGGTAAAGCGAATATGGATACCTTGGTAACCTTGAGTACTGGAATCGCTTTTCTCTTTAGTATATTCAATACTTTTTTTTCTGAATTCTGGGTAAGTCGAGGTATCGAGCCACACGTTTATTACGAGGCGGCTACGGTAATTATAACCTTTATTTCCTTAGGGAAACTACTGGAAGAAAAGGCAAAATCCAATACGTCTTCAGCCATTAAAAAGCTAATGGGCCTTCAGCCTAAAACCCTTAAAATTATTGAGAATGGGGAAGAAAAGGAAATTTCTATTTCGTCTGTTCAAGTAGGTCAAACTATTTTAGTAAGACCTGGAGAAAAGATTCCTGTAGATGGGGAAGTTTCAAAAGGCAGCTCGTATGTAGATGAAAGTATGATTACGGGAGAGCCTTCCCAAATCATTAAAATGGTTCAGGAAGCCCAAGGAAGTAAAGCACCTGTGCAGAAACTGGTCGATAAAATTGCAGGAATATTTGTTCCCGTTGTGTTGGCTATATCTATTATTACATTTATTGTTTGGATGTCAATTGGAGGCGATAATGGTTTTTCGCAAGCCTTATTAACCTCGGTAGCAGTATTGGTTATAGCCTGTCCTTGTGCATTAGGATTGGCAACACCTACTGCCATTATGGTGGGTATTGGTAAAGGCGCTGAAAATAATATTCTTATAAAAGATGCCGAAAGTTTAGAACTTGGCCATAAAGTGAATGCTGTCATTCTTGATAAAACAGGTACAATTACAGAAGGAAAACCGAT
>CAXBIJ010000416.1:0-2321 GCA_963975675.1 uncultured Maribacter sp.
TGACCACAAGCTCCAATTATCAATATGTATTTTGGCATTTAAATTAGCGTTAAATGAATATCATATAAAGATACCTTTTCTTAAAATTTGTACCTTCGCTTATGCCCAAAATTATCTTTTTTTTTATAGTTATACTTTTAACTTCTTCATGTAAAGAAGCTGCTTCAGAAATAGAAAATGTTCAGGAATCTCAATGGGAGGTTGTTACTGATGGTCTTCCCAAAAAGGTGCGTGTAGATTCAAAAGCTCAGACCATACTTAATGAATGGAAAGATTTTATAGTCTTGGAAAGCAGTTTCGATAAGATTTATTCAACGGAAAATCGAGAAGATTTCGTTTTAATAATTGATGAATTGGTTGAAAATCAAAAAAAAATGGAGGCGGGTATTTATCCAACTTCTTTTGATATCCCTCAGATAAAAGGAAGGCAAAAGGTTTTTAAAACCTATATTTTAAAAACTAAAGGTGATTTAGAATATCGCCAAGACCCCAAAGAATCTTTAATTGAAATGATAAACGCTTTCAATAATCTTAGAAATCAGTTTAATGTGGTTGTAAATAACACACTACCAGACGAATTACGGGCAAATGAAGAAAATTAGTGTATTAATATTGTTTATGGGTACAGTGCTTTTTGGGCAGAGTGATGAAAAAAATCTTATTGCTAAAGCTTTAGATGATTGGCATTCTGCTGCTGGGTCGGCTGATTTTGATGCATATTTTGGCCTGATGACTGAAGATGCTGTATTTATAGGAACTGATGCAACCGAAAATTGGCAGCGAGATGAGTTCATAAATTATGCTAAACCTCATTTTGATAAGGGTAGGGCTTGGAATTTTACTGCTTTCGAACGAAATATTTATTTAAATAGTGAAATGAATTTTGCTTGGTTCGATGAACTTTTAGATACACAAATGAAAATTTGTAGAGGTTCTGGTGTTTTGAAAAAAGTAAACGGTGAATGGAAAATTGCCCATTACGTTCTTTCTATAGCTGTGCCTAATGAAAATGTTGATGCGCTTGTGAAAATCAAAAGTGAAAAGGATAGCCTTTTGATGCAACAAATAAGAAATTAATAAAAAAAGCGGATTCAATAGATCCGCTTTTTTTATTTATAATACCATGATGTTATTTTTTCTCTTGAGGAGCAACTTTTCTAGATGTCAAAGCTTGCTTGCTTAAACTTGCCAAATTAAAATTTGGGTCAATTTGTAAAGCTTGGTCAATTGTCGCAATTGCTTGATCAATATTATTTTTGTCCATATTGTACTGTATAAGCCCTTTAATGTGCATAAAAGCTGCTTTTAAAGGAACCTCATATGGTTGTTGACGCTCGTAAAAAGCATATTTCATGTCATCGGTAGCATTAGCAATACCATATTCTACATTTGTCATAGCGCCTGCATTGTCACCTAATTGAACTTTTAAATCTGCCAATTCATAAGCAAGATAAGCATTAGGCTCTCTGGTATTTAAAATTTCAAATTGCTCTAAAGATCGTTTTGGCTGATTTAAGGCCTTTAAAGAAATGGCTTTTACTTGTACTGCTAAGTCAGAATCAGAATCTATTTTCTCAATTCCAATCGTATTTAAAGCTTGTAAATGCTGATTGTCATTTGCATAGATGTATGCAAGAGTATCATTTCTTTCTTTAGAAGGTGATAATACATTCAAATGTGTTAATGCATTAATAACTCCATCAACATCACCTTGTAAGCGCATTTGGTCATAAAATGCTTGATAGTGTTTTTCTAATTCTGTTTTCGTTTGTGAATATCCAATACTGCCAGAAAATAATGTGACAATTAATACTACTAAAACTGTTTTTTTCATCTTTTTAGTTCTATTTAAGGTGCGCTAAACTATTAAAATAATCTGTATGACCCTGTTAAGGAAAGCCTTAAATGATAAAAAAGGAAAAAGGCGCCTAATAGACGCCTTGTAAGATTTATGCTTTTTAAGATTTTATACCAATTCAATGGTAATATTAGACTTTCTAAAAGAGCACAAAAGATGGGAGTAAAAGCCAATGCTTTTGTTGTCTTTTTCAACGCAAGAAATTAAAAATTTGCGTAAACTATTAAACAATAAATTAGTGTAAAATGTAGGCAAATAGGTGTTTACCGTTTTTGGGTCATAAAAACTATCATCTTGTATAACCTCCATCTTTATTCTATGTCGGTGATAATCGATGGTCACGTTGGTAGCATTATAATACTTTTTTAATAATGCAACATGTAATTGTTCGTACTTTCTAGAACCGTTAGGATTCTTACAACTTAGGGAGATGAGCTTCTCTAATTCAACTAAAACCCTCTCC
>CAXBIJ010000417.1:0-2170 GCA_963975675.1 uncultured Maribacter sp.
TGTCCTATGAAATAATTCATTAATCATCTTTTCAGTGTCATATATGAAACTATACTCCATTCACTTTATTACAATTAATTCGCTACTAAAAAGTTTGTAAAACTATTATTTTCAAAAACCATGTTATAACAAAATACGGTAAATTATTGCCACTTTTGAAATCGACCCTAAAAATCATCCTATTTTGGCAATTTTAATGCTAATAACTAACATACATAATACCTTTATAATACGTTCGTTGTACATAATTTTTCTAGGATATCGCTAACTGTCTACTTGGAATAATGACCTGAAACACAGCACCAGTACCAGATTCGGCATGTGCACTAATAAAACCATTATGGTTCTGAACTATCTTCTTAACAATAGCTAATCCAACACCAGTACCTAAATATTCTTGCTTTGAATGCAACCTTTGAAAGACTTCAAAAATTTTCTCAGAGAATTGTTTATCGAAACCTATACCATTATCTGTAATAGTAATTTTAGCATAGCTTTTACCAGCTACCAAAAGTTGATTATCACCATCTGAACCAACTATGGTCGCACATTCAATTTTAATAACTGGGGGCACATCTGACTTAGAATATTTTACCGAATTTGATATCAGGTTGTAAATTAATTGCCGAAATTGAAATGGCACTACCTCAATATTACAACTGCTTAATACTTCAATCTTACCTTGTTTTTTTACCAACTCTTCGCCAAGATCATTCTCAACCTCCTCAATAACAGTTTTTAAATCAATGAGTTCGAATACTCTTTTCTCCGTATCGGTTCTAGAATAGGCTAATAAGTCGTTAATCAGCGATTGCATTCTATTTGCTGCAGATTGTATTTTCTCAAATTTTGCCTTACCTGTTTTAGATAAATTATCATACTCCCTATCCATTAAAACTTCTGCGAACATTTGAATTTTTCTTAGCGGCTCTTGAAGGTCATGACTAGATATGTATGCGAATGACTGAAGTTCTTTGTTCATTGATTCTAGTTTCATATTGCTATCTGCAAGCTCCTTAGTGCGATAATCAACTTCACTTTTTAAATGTTCTGCAAATGATTTTTGCTGATCAATATTCATTCCTGTTCCAATGAAACCAACCAGCTTACCTTCTTCAAGCTTAGGGGCTGCAATAACCTTAAACCATTCATAATGATTAGTTGAAGCATTTTTTATTCGAAATTCTAAAGCAAATTCTGAAACATTTTGTACTGCAATAGCGAAACCAGCAAATACTAACTCAACGTCATCGGGATGAACTACCTCCTTCCAAACATGTCCTGTAAAATAAGTTGAATCCTCTATACCGATATAGGTTAGTAGCTCTTTATTTGCGTATTGTACATTCACCTCAGCATCGGTTATCCAAATCCAAATTGGTGATTGGTCTGCCATTTCACGAAAACGGCGCTCACTTTCGCGCAGACTATTAACAGCATTAACAGCTTCCGTATTATCGGTACACACCGTTAATACACCCGCAACATTACCCGATTCATCTTTTACCGGGCTATAACTAAACGTCCAGTAAACATCTTCCATCTGCCCATTTCGAAAAATAGGAATCAACTGATTTTCTCTCCAGATAGATTGACCCTTTTGTGTAACAGATTTTAATAAAGGTGAAATATCATCCCAAATTTCTGGCCATGCCTCTTTACCGTTCATTCCTAAAATAGATGGATGTTTTCCATTTATCCCAAGACTTGGTCTGTACGCATCATTATAAAAACATTTTAATTTCTTACCCCAAAAAAGAAACATTGGAAAAGGGGAATTCAACATTATACTCATGGTCGTTCTAAGTGATGGCGGCCATGTTTCAGGTAATCCAATGGGAGTTTTAGACCAATCCTTTTTACGCATCAATTCGCCCATTTCACCACCGTCTTCAAGAAAATAAAACTTTTTATTCATCATTTATAATAGCATGTTTTAACGACAAAAAATATATACTGAACTTAAATCAAAGTAAAGACAAAAGGCATCTAAACTACAAGATTGATTCTAGAAAACTCATTTAAAGTTTAATTTACAAAATTACATTCCAACAATACTAAGAGAGAATTAAAATGAGTTTAACGAAGAAAGTAACCGAAGATAAAATCGAGGTAATTAATTTAGGAGGCTGGTGTGTAATACAGGTTCGGTCTAAAACTGCAATAATTG
>CAXBIJ010000418.1:0-2158 GCA_963975675.1 uncultured Maribacter sp.
AAGTGGTAAAGAAATTCGACCCCAAGAGTGAAAAATCATTAATGCTTAGAACACATTGCCAAACTAGTGGATGGAGTCTTACCGAACAAGACCCTTTCAATAATGTAGCACGTACCACTATAGAAGCTGCTGCCGCTGTTTTTGGAGGAACACAAAGCTTACATACGAATGCTTTAGATGAGGCAATAGCATTGCCTACAGATTTCTCTGCGCGTATTGCAAGAGAAACTCAGTTATACCTGCAACATGAAACCAATATGACCAAAACTGTGGATCCATGGGCAGGTAGTTATTACGTAGAGAAATTAACGCATGATTTAGCGCATAAAGCTTGGGAGTTAATGGAAGAAGTAGAAAATCTCGGGGGAATGACCAAGGCTATCGAAACAGGAATTCCAAAAACTAGAATAGAAGAGGCTGCAGCCAGGAAACAGGCTCGTATAGACAGCCTTCAAGATGTAATTGTCGGAGTAAACAAATACCAACTCGCAGCCGAAGATGAACTTCAAATATTGGAAGTTGATAATAAAGAAGTGAGAAGGCAGCAATTACAGCGATTAGAAGAAATAAAAGAGAAACGTAATACTACTAAGGTAGAAGAATCCTTAAAAGCTATTTCAAAAGTAGCGACAAACAAATTAGCTGGTAGCGATTCGGAAGAAAATTTATTAGCTTTAGCAGTAAATGCAGCTCGAGAAAGAGCTACTTTGGGAGAGATAAGTAGCGCTTTAGAAAAGGCGTATGGCAGACATAAGGCGATTATAAATTCATTTACTGGGGTGTATTCAAGGGAGATAAAAGAAGACGGAAGCTTTAAAAAAGCGCAAGAGTTAGCAGATCGTTTTGCCGAGCAAGATGGGAGAAGACCTCGTATTATGGTTGCAAAAATGGGTCAAGATGGTCATGACCGCGGGGCAAAGGTTGTTGCTACGGGGTATGCCGATTTAGGTTTTGATGTAGATATTGGTCCCCTTTTTCAAACACCAAAAGAAACCGCGAAACAGGCTGTAGAAAATGATGTGCATATTTTAGGAATATCATCACTTGCTGGGGGACATAAAACCTTAGTGCCAGAAGTGGTTAAAGAATTGAAGGCATATGGCCGAGAAGATATTATGGTTATTGTTGGTGGCGTAGTGCCAAAACAAGATTATGAATTCTTGAAAGAGGCTGGTGCTACTGCAGTATTCGGACCAGGTACTAAAATTAGTGATGCGGCTATACACATATTAGAATTGCTTTTGGAATAGTTTTTTATATAACTAAGAACAAAAAAAAGGACCCATTTTGGGTCCTTTTATATTAGATAGAATTTATGCTTTAAGCTATAGCAACTTCTGGCTTTCTGTTCTTCATCCAAAAATAAAGGATGGTGAAAAGAACGATTAAAATTGCTGGGAATAGGACCATAGTTCCTAAAGTTTCTTGTCCAGAAACTAATTCTAGTTCATCACCTGTAAAACCTTGTGCTGAAGCAGCTGCTCTGTCAGCATCAATCCAACCTCCAATAATTGGTTGAAATATTGAAGTTGAGAACATACCAATTGCACCAATAATAGACATTCCTAAAGCACCGGTCTTAGGTGTTTTAGTTGCCGTTAAGCCTATCATATTAGGCCAGAAATATGCGATTCCTAATGCGAAAATAATAGCAGCTACATATGCCATGGCACCTGTTTGGGTGCTAAATAGATAGATACCTATAGTTGCTAAAATTGCCGAACCTAATAGTACACCCGTTTGGTCAAATCTCTTAACCATATCCCCGCCAAAATATCTTGCTACTGCCATTAAACCTGCGGTTAATGCCAAAATTAATGTCGGTTCTGCTCCACTTTTTGATAAAATTAAACCAACCCATTGATTTGGTCCAAATTCAGAGATAGCCGTGAGTGCCATACATATTGCGATAAATGCAAATAATGGGGTAAGCATTCCTTTTAAATTTCCACTTATCGTTGCAGCTTCTTCTATTTTTGCCTTAGGCCAAGTTTGTCCATAAAACAGATAGGCGTAAATAACTGCAGGAATTAAAAGTAACCACACTTGACTCTGTCCAATAATGTCATAATTTGTCATAAAGCCAGATAATAAACTACCTACTGCAATACCACCTGGAAACCACATGTGAAAACGATTTAGCATTTTACTCATTTTG
>CAXBIJ010000419.1:0-2136 GCA_963975675.1 uncultured Maribacter sp.
TACCCCTCGGGCTTGCTCTGAGATTGTTTACTTACCTTTTAAATCAATGGTATTAAATAAATGTATAGCAACCTTATCTGAAGTAATACCTTCTGCTTCTGCTCTAAAATTCACGAGAACTCTATGTCGTAGTACTGGTAATGCAACGCTTTTTAAATCTTGCAAGGTTACTGCTAACCTACCTTCTAACAACGCATTAGCCTTCGCGGTTAAGATCATTGCTTGACCTGCACGCGGACCTGCACCCCAATCTACCCAATCTTTTACGTAAGCATCTGTAGTCGTTTCTGGTCGTGTTGCGCGTATAACATCACTTACAAAAGTGATAAGTGCGTCACTAATAGAAACCTCACGAACCAATTGTTGTAATCTTATAATATCTTCACCAGAAATCACTTTAGTTAATTTCTTTTTTACCGAGCTGGTAGTTGCCTTTAAAATAGCCTCTTCATCTTGTTGTGTAGGATATTCTATTTTTATGTACAGTAAAAATCGGTCTTGCTGTGCCTCTGGTAAAACAAAGGTACCCGATTGCTCTATTGGATTTTGAGTAGCTAAAATAAAGAAAGGTTTATCTAAGGAATACGTTTTATCTCCATAGGTAACCTCAAATTCTTGCATAGCTTCTAACAAGGAAGCTTGTGTCTTTGGTGGTGTTCTATTTATCTCATCGGCCAAAATGATATTTGAGAAAATTGGACCTTTATTGAATTTAAAGAACTTTTTACCCGTAGTATGGTCTTCCTCTAGAATCTCTGTCCCAATAATATCCGAAGGCATTAAATCTGGTGTAAACTGTATTCTTTTAAATTTTAAATCAATGGCATTTGCCAATGTTCTAATCATTAGAGTTTTCGCCAAACCAGGTACCCCTTCTAACAATGCATGACCGCCAGCCAAAAAAGCAATCAGTAATTGAGATACAGTCTCTTCTTGACCAATAATTACTTTTCCTATTTCTTGCTTTAAAGCTTTCAACTTGCCAGAAAGCATATCAACCTCATCTGATATTTGTTGCAATTCTTTATCCATTCTAATCTATTTATGATGTAAGGGCGTAAAGTACTATGTTTACCCCAAATCGTGTATTGTCTATTTTATACCAACGCTTATTTCTAAAATCGTAATCCCATTCGCAGCCATAATCCTTATTGCTATACAACACCCCAACTCTACCATTTACCTCTATTGCTTTCAGATAATCATGAACCAAGTCATCGCCCCAACCATTCAATTCTTGTGATGTGGTTGGTGGGCCATCTTCGAAATCAAAGAAGATGGAATACAATTCGTGATTGTTGGGTATTTTTTTTAATTCGGACGGACCAAATATTTCTTCCATTTGCCTTTCAAAAGACTTTGCGAAAAGTCCGTCAATATCGTGGTTACAATCATCTGCAAAAACAAAACCACCATTACGAACATACTTCTCAAAATTCTCTTTTTCTTTTTTGGTGAATTCTACCAATTTATGACCGGAAATATAACAGAACGGACTTTTGAAAATATCATCGCTTTCTAAGGTAATTATCTTCTCTTGGGTATCTACTTTTAACGTGGTATACTCAACTAGTGAATTTAACAAATTGGAAGGCATGCGCTGATCTACATCCCAATCGCCAGATTCATATTGTAACCTTGTAAAGAAAAATTCGTTGTTCAATAGCGTTGTAATTGTTTTAAAATTCAGCTTCAAAAAAGAAAACTGGTTGTTGTGATGCCACACAAACAACCAGTTTAAAAAACATTTAAATTATTTATACCGCATCGGAAAGACTGGTGAATGTAAAGTCTCTAATCTTCATATACGGAATTAAATTACCATCGATACGTACTTGCTTACCAAGGGTTTCTAAATTATTAAGCATGATTATCGGACTCTCATTAAACCTGAAATTCTTAACAGGGTACTTAATTTGTCCGTTTTCTATATAGAACGTTCCATCTCTTGTCAACCCGGTATACAATAAGGTTTGAGGATCAACGCTACGTATATACCATAAACGTGTTACCAAAATACCTTTCTTGGTTCCTTTAATCAAATCTTCTAAACTTGCGTCTCCCCCTGCCATTATAGCATTTGAAGGAAATGGTACTGGTTCCACGCCTTTTTCATTTGCCCAAAACCTATCATAG
>CAXBIJ010000420.1:0-2103 GCA_963975675.1 uncultured Maribacter sp.
AAATTTGAAAAATTGCTTCGGCAATTTGAATTAACGGTATCAAATTTCCCTACAATATATCCTGAATCAAAAAGTCAAAAACATTTAAGGCGAGCGGTCATTCACAAAAACACAACTGTTTATTACATTTTCAATAAAGGCAAAGTGACGGTTGTAGCTATGAAGGATAATAGGAAAGAGAAGGCCGATAGATAACCCTGGTAAAAGTTAAGACACCAGTGTCATGATTTTTAATAGCTTAATAGTTAGGGTAGTTCTTAATTCCTTTTCCTGGTTCTGTAAAAAGAACTTTAATTGGGATCATTTTTTAATTTGAGCATTACTATTGGTGGGTATCTTTGCTAAAAATGAAGACACCTAGCTAATCTTGGAGTTTTCTATATTTGACGATATCTGATTTTCTTTGTAATTTTAACTCGTAAATAACACATAATCAATACGTTCTTGAGCTATTTATAAATCGAGTGTCCTTAAAGGGATTTGATTTTGATAAGTACATGCAAAATACTGATAATCAATTATTTGTAACAAGTAGTTGTATTCTGTCATCCCGACCAAGCGGAAAAGTGATTTGCGAAAGCAGATCACTTTTTGATTTTCAGTGAGAGCCTATAATGTTGGTTTGAGTCCGACCATTCTTTCAGAGCTCCAAGGTCCATTTAATATTTGGTATTGGGTTCTAAGTCAATATCTATCATATGCAACAGCTTAAAACCGGGTTGTTTTGTCCCTACACGGTCTAATGGTTCTAAATCGATGATTTCTTTTTCCTTAAATACCTTATATGGTGCTGGCTTTGTAAATCTGCCGCGATAGGAATCTTAGTATACATGCAGCTCCTTAAATCTTAAGCCGACGTACAATTGCTCATGAAAATTGGGAAGGTATTCCTTGAATTTTGCCATTTGCTCTTCCGACAGCTTCGCAAAATATTGAGCATACATTTATTAAATATGGGTCCTGTTAATTTGGTAAACGCTACGTCATATGGCGTAGCAAAGTTATTTAGGTTACCCAAAACCATAATTTGATTTGTTTTAAGA
This sequence comes from uncultured Maribacter sp., assembly GCA_963975675.1. Classification (GTDB taxonomy): domain Bacteria; phylum Bacteroidota; class Bacteroidia; order Flavobacteriales; family Flavobacteriaceae; genus Maribacter. The sequence continues at coordinate 1,044 of CAXBIJ010000420.1, forward strand.
CTGTAAGTAAACCTTACAGCTCCATTTTCTAGTGCCGTTGTATTTTATTGAGCGCTCACCATGCCCACCAGAGCGACAGCAAATAGTGTAAAAAAAAAAGGGAGTAGAATTAATTCCACTCCCTTTTTCAATCTAACTTAAATTAATTCTCTAGCTTAATAACCAGGGTTTTGGGTAGTAAGTGCGTTGCCGCTTTCGTCTTTGCCTCCAGCATCGATTTGAGATTGCGGTATTGGCATATATTCATGCTTGCCTGCAACAAACGTAGCACCGGTTAAAAAGCCTCTGGCTATCTGTTCCTTTGCTAAATAGGTGTTTATAACATCTGCTGCTATACCCCACCTTACTAAATCAAAAAAGCGATGACCTTCGTGCGCCATTTCCAAACGACGTTCCGTTCTTAAGGCTATTGTAGCTTCTTCTTTTGAAGCAAAAGGATCATCATAGGTGTCGATCAAATAGTTGGCTGCATTTGCAGTGCCTTCGAGGTTTTGAATGTAACTACCTGTTTTTGCACGCTCCCTTATCATATTTATATAAGTTCTTCCTTCTTCCAAATTCTCCAATTCTATTTCTGCTTCTGCTTTCCAAAGCAAAACATCGGCATATCTAATAATGCTATAGTTGGCAGCTGTTACATAAGGCCAAGATTGCAAATAAGCAGGATGATTAGCTGAGATCACTCTTTTCTTAGGGCCATATGGGCCATAGGTAGCTAGATCCCTGGCCCAACTTTCTTCATAGTTGATCTCTAAATCTTTGTAAGGAATCCCTGGTCGACCGATGGTAACATCCAACCTTGGGTCAACATTATCGGTTTCGGTAACATCATCATTTCCAATTATGGGCATTCCTTCAACATCTGTTTTATACGCATTTACTAAATTTTGGGAAGGACGTAAAAAGCCATATGCTGCATATCTTGGACCACCGGGAGGCATTAAACGATCACCTATAGACCCATTGTAATTGCTAGGAGAACCATCGTTTATAGAATATTGAATTGCAAAAACAACTTCTTCACCATTGTCGTTTTCAGGAATAAATATTTCACTGAAAT
>CAXBIJ010000421.1:0-2085 GCA_963975675.1 uncultured Maribacter sp.
GCTGGGTTCATATCATCACCCAAAACACGAACCAGAATTAAACCTTTTTCGTCATTATCTCCATAAATGACAATTTCGTCTATAGTATCATCGTCGCCTTTCAATTGTATAGTAGCTTTTCCAAAAGATGTATTCATCTTCATTAATTCGCTAAAATCTGAGCTTTTTAAAATAGTCTTAATAGCTGCCTTTTGCACTTCATAATCAGCAGTGTTATTATCCTTTTTCTGAAAAGCTAGTATGTTTAATTTCTTAAGAGAACTTGCCGTCTTTTTTTGAGTTTCACTCAATTCTACCTTTTCTAAGTTCAAAAGACTAGAAGGTAAATCGAAGGACATAAAATTCGGATTCTCTGAACTAGCAATAAAATACTGCTGTAGACTTTGTTCTGAAGAACAAGATGAAATGGCAAAACCTATTACCATTACTATAACCCAATATATTTTTTTCATAATGTATTTTTTAAATTAAAGGAAAGAACCTTCCGGTTTTACGAAAGGTCCTTCTCTAAAATTAAATTATTTACCCGAAGCTTTATTCAAATCTTTCGGTAAATTCATTTTATTGGTAATCGACCCAATTTTATTTAAATCAATATCACCAGTTAGGCTAACCAAAACAGTTTCCAGTTTTCTACCATGATCACCTATTTCAACATTATCTAAGCCTGACACAAACATTAATAATTCTGTCACATGGTTCTTTTTTGCACCATCTCTAACATAGAACTTAACATTTACATCTTTGTCTTTTACGCGCATTAATTCCTCTAATTTCGAAGACTTAAGATACTTTTTAACCGTTGCTGACATATCTGCCGAAACCGATGCGTCTTCGGTCATAAAAACTTTTATATTTTTAAGTCCGCTCGCTACGTCCATAAATTCCTTCGCCTCGGCATCATCACTCATTCCTCCTAATTTAGAGACTAAGTCTATCATACCTTTGTTCACGATTACCGAACCAACGTTATCCATATCTTCATACTTATCGAATACAGACTGTGAGAAACCCAATGCGGGTAAAATTGCCATTAAAAATACTACTGCTACTTTTTTCATGATTGTTGTTTTTAGTACCTCTACCCTATTCTAGGATAAGAAGTGATTGATGAATTGATGAATACTTGTTTATCAAAAGCGCTAAATTAATTGGGGATTAACGCTTATTGATTATTATTTAATTCCCCTTTTTAGATGCTTTCCCTAATTGGTCACCTCCTGGTAAATCCATTTTATCGGTCAATTTAGATACCGATCTTAAATTGATATCTCCTGTTAAGGATAATAAAACCGTTTCTAATTTTTTACCATTAATGTCTATATCCATATCTTTCATACCGGTTACGAACATTAATAACTCCTTTACGTGGTCGCTGTCCTTACCTTCCTTCACATAAAATTTCACATTAGAACCACCATCTCTAACTCGCATTAATTCTTCAAATGATGAACTTTTTAAGCGATTGGTAACCCAATTATCTACATCTTTAGAAATAGCTGCATCATCGGTAGTAATAACTTTAAAGCTCGTTATTGAATTTACGAGCTCAAAAAACTCTTTTGCTTCTGGGTCATCTGAGCTTACACTCATTTTACCTAACATTTGAAACATCTTAGGTTGCATGGCAACAAAAGTTACTTTGTCATTATCTTCGTATTTATCGAAAATATCTTGAGCTCTTGAAATAATCGGAGCCAAAACCAACATTGTTAATAGTACTATCTTTTTCATTTTAATTATTTTTTCGTTAAAAATTTATTTGTTGTTTTTTCGAATTCTTCTAAATGATACAGTTGCTCTGTACCTTTATTAAAATTCATTGCTAATAAGGCGAAAGCCTCTTGTGCAGACTCAATTTCTTCCTGAGTATACTCGTCTGCTAAAGTAACTGGGGCTGGCGTTGGTTGATACATATACAACCCGACCATAAAGACTGCTATTGCGGCAACAGAAACCCATTTCAAATAATTTATTCTAGGTTTTAATGGGACCTGTTTTGTATAGCGTTCTTCTTTTGCTTTGATAAAATAATTAAACAAAGGTGCATGTTGCTCTAAATGGGGCGCAACACTATCTTTTGAA
>CAXBIJ010000422.1:0-2002 GCA_963975675.1 uncultured Maribacter sp.
CAATATAATATAATTAAGCCTTAGCGCAATCTTTCTAAGAAACAAAAGCTTTCGAAAACGTTTGAGGAGATTACTTTATTTTAAAAAATCGATATTTCTAGTCAACCCTGCAAATTTGGTTCGCTTCACAGCCGACTTTTTAAAGACTTTTTGAAAAACATCTTCTGTAATTTCTTCCCAATCTTTTTTTGTCATTGAAAGCAAATCAGGATTGGGGTTGAATAATGGTTCGTTATGGGGTTTTGAAAACCGATTCCAAGGACACACATCTTGACAAATGTCACAACCGAACATCCAGTCATCAAAACTACCTTTAACATCAATAGGCAATTCATTTTTCAATTCTATTGTGAAATAGGAAATACACTTACTACCATCTACAACATAAGGCTCAACAATTGCTTGCGTAGGGCAGGCATCTAAACAAGCTGTGCATGTACCACAATGGTCAGTCACCTTATGATCATACTCCAATTCTATATCAACAATTAGTTCCGCAATAAAGTAAAAAGATCCTACTTGCTGTGTTAATAGGTTGCTATTCTTACCAATCCATCCTAAGCCACTTTTGGCAGCCCATGCTTTATCTAAAACCGGTGCAGAATCTACAAATGCGCGCCCATTGACTTCACCTATCTCTTCAGTAATAAATTCTTGAAGTTGTTTTAGTTTCGATTTAATAATATGATGGTAATCTTGACCATAAGCATATTTAGAAATTTTATAGGAATCTGCTTCTTGCGTTTCTTCTGGAAAATAATTCAGAAGCAGTGAAATCACAGATTTAGAGCCTTCTACCAACAAACGAGGATCTAAGCGCTTATCGAAATGGTTCTCCATATACCCCATTTCGCCATGCATATTATTGTTGAGCCATTTTTCTAATCTTGGTGCTTCTTCTTCCAAAAAATCTGACTTAGATATACCGCATGATAAAAAACCGAGGCGTTTGGCTTCGGTTTTAATACTATTGGTCCATTTAGATTTTATATCAATACTCAAAATAATCCTGGTTGAATGCCTCCTTTTACACGACCGAGATGTTTGTATGCAAGCTCAGTTACTTCACGTCCACGAGGTGTTCGCATGATAAAGCCTTGTTGTATTAAAAAAGGCTCATATACCTCTTCTATGGTTTCTGAACTTTCAGATACAGCAGTCGCCAGTGTTGAAATACCTACTGGGCCACCTTTAAATTTATCGATAATTGTAGTTAATATTTTATTGTCCATCTCATCTAATCCATGAGCATCGACATTTAAAGCTTTAAGACTGAACTTTGAAATTTCCATATCGATCGAGCCATTGCCTTTAATTTCAGCGAAGTCTCGTACTCTTCTCAATAAAGCGTTACAAATTCGAGGTGTGCCTCTACTTCTACCAGCAATTTCAATTGCAGCATCTTGGGTAATAGGAACTCGCAATATTTCGGCACTTCGCTCAACAATGGTAGAAAGTAATTCGGTAGAATAATATTGTAGTCTACTTTGAATACCAAACCTAGCTCGCATTGGCGCAGTCAATAATCCGGAACGCGTAGTTGCTCCTATCAACGTAAAAGGATTTAAATTAATTTGAACAGAGCGGGCATTAGGCCCAGTTTCTATCATAATATCAATTCTAAAATCCTCCATAGCAGAGTATAAATATTCTTCAACTATAGGGCTTAATCTATGTATTTCGTCAATGAACAATACATCCCGTTCATCTAAATTGGTTAGTAATCCGGCTAAATCACCAGGTTTATCTAAAACTGGACCTGAAGTGATCTTTATACCAACTCCCAACTCATTAGCTAAAATATTAGCCAAAGTAGTTTTTCCTAGTCCTGGAGGGCCATGAAATAAAGTATGATCAAGAGCCTCGCCTCTTCTGTTGGCAGCTTCAACGAACACCTTAAGATTCTCAAGCACTTGTTCTTGACCTGTAAAATCGTCAAAATTAACTGGGCGCAATGCTCTTTCAATATCCAATTCCTCATTTGAGAAACCTTCTGAAGATG
>CAXBIJ010000423.1:0-1963 GCA_963975675.1 uncultured Maribacter sp.
TGCCATTGCACAACTACTTCCACAATTAGATTATGTGGATATGGATGGTGCGCTACTTTTAAAAAGTGATATTGCAACAGGAGTTCATATTGAACCTAATGGAAAAGTTATTTTTCCTAAACTTGCCGGTACAGGTGTACAATTATTGTAATGATTACCATTGATGAATTTCCTGGTAGAGCGATTAAAATAGACGGTAAAGACTTTCTATACTTTGGTGGCACGTCTTATTTAGGGCTACAAACCGATGCTGATTTCCAAGCACTATTCATTAAGAATATAAAAAAATATGGCACTTCTTACAGTGCATCACGAAAATCTAATATTCGTATTTCTATTTTTGATAAGGCAGAATCATACTTATCAAACACCATAGGTAGTGAAAGCTGTATTACCATGTCTTCAGGATATTTGGCAGGGCAATTGGTTTGCGATTATTTTAATAAAGAAGACTATACATTATACTATGCTCCTAATACGCACTCTGCTTTATTTAGAGGCCAACAAGAAGTATATCAAAGCTGGCATCAACTTGAATCTGATATTTTAAAGCACCAAGGAAAACAGCAGGTTTTATTCTTAGACAGTATTGATTTTAATGGCAGTAATTTCCCCGATTATTTACCACTACAAAAATTACCGCTAGAGGATATAATTCTAGTAATAGACGATTCTCATGGAATTGGTATTACGGGTAAAAATGGTGGTGGTAGCTTCTCTTATTTACAATCATTACAACCAAAAGAACTCATAGTCACGTGTTCTTTAGGAAAGGGTTTCGGCATACAGGCAGGTGCCATTTTTGGTCGTCAGTCCATAATTGAAAAACTAAAAGAAACTGAGTTTTTTGGAGGCTCTAGTCCGGCTACACCTGCCGCTTTAGCAACCATTATAGATGCACAACCTATTATTTTAGCCAAAAGAGAACTATTACTTCGCAATACATCCTTATTCTTGAAAAATTTAGCTAACCCATTATTATTTTCAGCTTCTGAAGGACATCCTTCTTTTAGTTTTAAAAATGAACAACTGGCAATCTTGCTAGAAGAAAATGGTATTCTAGTCACCAATTTTCGCTACCCTACTGAAAAAGATGAATTAATGAGTCGTATTGTTCTTAGTTCTTCACATGAAAAAGAAGATATTCTCAAACTTTGTAAAACACTTAACTCGCTATCCATCTACACTACATAATAATCAGTAATTATTATTAAATTCTTGGTTTTTTAATTAAAATTTTAACATATTGTAATTTTATTTCGTATCTTTTTAGTAGATAATCAATTATACTATTAACTAAAAAATACCTCCATGAAAAAAATTATAGGATTGGTTTTATTAATGCTTGTTTTGGTTTCAGCTGCCTCGACCAATTCAATCAACGAGAATTATATGCACACCATTCAAGGCACGTGGGAATTAGAGAGTTTCTACAATTACGATGGACAAGAAATTATTGACACCGTGCCAACTACTGACGGTTATAGACAAGTGAAAATGTACTATAATGGAAAAATTATGTGGAGTCGTTATGTACCTATTGACAAAATTGGACGATTCGGATACGGTACCTATAGCATTACAGATGATCGGCTTATTGAAACAATCGAATATGGCGACAATGAAATGATGTTGGCTATGGACACTATGCGAATTTTTACTTTCGAGCTTCAGCTTGGTGATGATAAGTTTAGTCAAATAAGCTTAGATGAAGAAGGCAATAGAACTTTTTCAGAAAACTATAAGAGAATTGATTAGCTTAAATTTAATTATTACTAAAAAACGCCGCTTCTTCGAAACGGCGTTTTTTTATATGGTAATTTTAAACCTATAACTTATACTGGCCTGCTATCGGCTCTTCTACAGAACCAATCGTAGCTAAATAACGTTCAGCATCTAAAGCAGCCATACAGCCTGTACCAGCTGCAGTTATCGCTTGTCTGTATTCTTTATCTTGTGCGTC
>CAXBIJ010000424.1:0-1956 GCA_963975675.1 uncultured Maribacter sp.
ATACCATTTATCATAATATTCTTTACTTGGGATACGGCCTTTTTGTCCGAATGGTAAATCGTAACCTAAATAATCACCTAAGCCAAAGCTGCGCATGTGCTTTTCCCAAACATCCATAGCTTCATCGGTAGTATCAAAATGTTCAAATATTTTACGAAAAGTTCCAGCAAAATAAGCGTTACAAGACATGTAGATGCCTTTATTCATATCTCGCATACCACCACCACAGTGACAACCTCTTTTTGTTTTGCCAACATAGAATCCATGAAAGCATTGAATAGTTGTTGATTCTTCCATTACACCTTCTTGTAATGCAATAAGAGCATTAAGGGTTTTGAAAGGCGACCCAGGTGGTTGTTGAGCGTGAATTGAGCGATCCCATGTAGGGTTTGCAATGGTATCGTTATATAGTTTTGTATAATTTTTTGAGCGTTCTCTACCAACCAAAAGAGAAGGGTCATAGGTTGGGCCTGAAATCATAGAAAGAATTTCACCTGTTGCGGGCTCTATGGCTACAATTCCACCTCTTTTTCCATTCATTAATAACTCACCATACTCTTGAAGAGTTTTGTCGATAGTAATGCTTATTTGTTTTCCTTGTTCTGGTAGGGTATCAATTGCGCCTTCTTTGTATGGGCCAATGTCCCTATTAAATCTATCTTTCTGAATATACTGTACGCCTTTTCTTCCTCTTAATAAATCTTCGTAATAGCGCTCTACTCCGGTTCTACCTTTAAGTTCGCCTTGTTTGTAATGTTTATTTACTGCAAGGTCACCTTCATTTACCTCACTTATGTATCCAAGAACATTGGCAGCACTAGGAGTATCATAATAACGTAAAGACCTTTTTTGAATGTAAAATCCTTTGTATTTACGCATCTTCTCTTGCAGTTTGGCATAATCTTGCTTAGAGAGTTGAGGTACTAAAACAGAAGGAAGTCTTGGGGAGTAAACTCTTGCTCTTCTAAGTTTATCTATGAATTTTTCTTTATTAATCCCTAATAAATCACAAAATTCAAGAGTATCTAATGGTTTCACTTCTCTAGGGATAACCATTACATCATATGCAGGGTCATTGCCTACTAGTAGCTTACCATTTCTGTCATAAATATATCCTCTTTCAGGATAATCGTAGATTGCTTTTATTGCCGGATCCTCTAAAACGTGATCTGTAGAAAAGCTAAAAATTTGCAAATAAGATAGCCTTCCCAAAAATGTAATTGCGATAACAATGATAATAGATGATAAAAGAATTTTTCTCATTCTTTTTTACTACTGAATAATGTGCTGAACAAAATGCATAATATCAATGTTGAGATACCGACTGTAACCGTTTTTTGTAAAATTAACAAGCTATTTGAAAAGCTGAAAATTTCTAACGTGAAGTATACCAAGTGATGTATTATAATCAATAACGCTAAAAATGTAAATTGTTGTACCTTAGTGCTATTGTTTAACTTAAAACTTTGAAATTCATAGTTGACACCAAATACAAAACGCATAATAGTTGGTCGTAAATAAGCTATAGTAACTGTTGCTGCCGCGTTTATGGCAAGTGTGTCTGAAAATATATCTACAAACAGTCCTAAAAGAAAACAAAGTATTATAAAGGTAGTTCTATTTTGCTTGATTGGATACCAATATAAAAACAGAATATATACCAGCGGATTTATATAGCCGAAGAAATTCAAATTATTGAATACAAGAACCTGTACTAGAACCAATAGTATAAAACGGAGTACGTTGAAAAAGAAAGTACTATTGATCATTGGCTTTTGTTTCTGCTTCTAATTTTAAAACTTCTTTACGGTTCAAATTCTTAATGATGTAAACATTACCAATATTGGTCATGTCATTAAATAATTCTACATCAATAAAATAGAAACTTTTAGAATTGTCTAAGTCAAATCTTTTAATGGTTCCGATAGGAATATTCTCTGGAAAAATACTACTCAT
>CAXBIJ010000425.1:0-1943 GCA_963975675.1 uncultured Maribacter sp.
AATGCATGGTAAGGTTTGGCCAGGAGAATGTAATTTTCCTGATTTTACAAATCCGGCTGTACGAGAATGGTGGGCCGAATTGTATAAAGAGTTTATGGCTGAATTAGGTGTTCATGCTGTTTGGAACGACATGAATGAGCCTGCGGTTATGGAAGTGCCTACTAAAACGGCGCCATTAGATACGAGGCATAATTATGATGGTCACCCATGTACACATAGAAAAGCTCATAATGTTTACGGTATGCAAATGGTAAGGGCAACTTATGAAGGTGTTAAAAAATATGTATACCCCAAAAGGCCTTTTGTAATAACAAGAGCGGCATTTGCCGGCACACAAAGATATTCTTCTACGTGGACAGGTGATAATGTTGCTACATGGGAACATTTATGGATAGCAAACGTGCAAATGCAACGTATGTGTTTAAGCGGCTATTCATTTGTAGGTTCTGATATTGGAGGATTCGCAGAACAACCAGACGGTGAATTGTTTGCAAGGTGGGTTCAATTAGGAATTTTTCATCCGTTCTGTAGAGTTCATTCAAGCGGAGATCACGGCGATCAAGAACCTTGGTCTTTTGGACTAGAAATAACAAGCATAGTTCGGAAATTTATAGAATTAAGGTATCAGTTATTACCATATTTATATACCATGTTTTATAAATATACTAAAGAGAATAGACCAATGATTCAGTCATTGGTCTATTATGACCAAGAAGATACCCAAACCCATTTTAGAACAGATGAATTTATTTTTGGCGAAAAAATATTAGTTTGTCCTATACAAGAGCCAAATGCTCAAGGGCGTAGAATGTATATTCCTAAAGGAGAATGGTATGATTTTTGGACACATGAGTCAGTGGTAGGTGGTAAAGAAAAATGGGTAACAGCCGGTTTAGATAAATTACCGATTTTTATAAAGGCTGGAGCCATAATTCCTAAATATCCAATTCAGCAATATGTTGGTGAAAAGAAAATTGAAGAATTGTTGTTAGAGGTGTATTATAAGGAAGGTGTAGAAGCATCAGAAGTTTATGAAGATGCAAACAATGGTTATGATTATAAAAAAGGTAGATATGCCTTAAGTAATTATAAATTGACCGGGAAAGAAAATTCGTTGACAATACAATTATTTAAAGATGGAAGTTACGAGACGGAATATGATACCATTAAACTTAATCTTCATGGTTTACCCTTCCAAATTGAAAGCGTAATGGTTGATAACGAAGAAATACCATTAGAGAATTTATTTTTGGCTGAAGAAAATATTTTGCGAATAGACAAAAACTTTACTTTATTGCATCTGTCAGGAAAAGAATAACTTTGTATTTTGCTATCATTATTTAAAAAATTGAAAATGAAAAAATTAATATTAATAGTAGTTGTATTTATCAGTGTATCTGCTTGTAAGGTGAATCCTTTTACAGGACAAAAAACTTTGAATTTTTATCCGAATAGTCAAGTATTTCCTTCTGCATTTGCACAGTATGACCAATTTTTAACAGAGAATAAGGTAATCACCGGTACCGCTGAATCTCAAATGATAACTAGAGTAGGGCAACGAATTTCCTCCGCTGCAGAACGCTGGTTAACTGCCAATGGTCACCCAGGATACTTAAAGGATTATAAATGGGAATATAATTTAGTGAATGATGAAACTGTAAATGCGTGGTGTATGCCAGGTGGTAAAATTGTTTTTTACACAGGTATATTACCAATTACACAGACAGAAACAGGTGTAGCAGTTGTTATGGGGCATGAAGTTGCTCACGCTTTGGCTGATCATGGGGCTCAACGTATGAGTGCTGGTACGCTTCAACAATTAGGGGCTGTTGCTGGTAATGTCGCAATAAGTGATCCAAACAAAAGAGAAATATTTAATCAAGCATATGGTATTGGGTCTCAAGTTGGGGTAATGTTACCATTTAGCAGAGGTCATGAAACAG
>CAXBIJ010000426.1:0-1822 GCA_963975675.1 uncultured Maribacter sp.
ATATAATTGGTAAGTTGCCAAATAGCCAAAATACTAAAGCCTGTCAATACTGCATCAGTTCGTACATCTGTAGCTCCTAACACAATCGTTTGGGCAGTCATAAAAATTAAGGCCGCTAATTTACCAACATGTTTACTGTATAATAGATTTCCTAAACCGTAACAGCTATATGCTGCCAGAAGTGTGGACAAAATACCCGGAATTCTGTATGCCCAATCATATAATCCAAATATTTTATAGGATAAAGCGGCAAGCCAGTAATGCATATGTGGCTTATCTAAATACTCTTCTGGTCCTTTAAATAAGCTAAAAAAATCATTTTCTTGAACCATACGCATGGCCATTACCGAAAACTGCGCAGAATCATTTTCAAACAACGTAGCAAACATGCCTGCCACGTAAACCATGAATATCAAAGCGATTAAAAACCAGTACCTTAGGTTGGATATCATAGGGAGAATTTGCGAAGTGAAAATATAAATAACTTTACAAACAACCAGCCGAACAACGAACCTATTACCGCCCCAGTTATAATATCTAATGGAAAGTGAACACCAAGATAGATGCGACTATACGCAACCAAAGCAGCCCATAATACTAAAAAGACTCCAATATATTTAATGGTTGACTTTAAAATACTACCAAAAAACACTGCAATAGCAAAAGCATTAGCGGCGTGTGCTGAGAAATAACCATACTGCCCACCGCAATAACTTTTAACCAAGCGCATTACCGGTATTATTTCGGGATCATGACAAGGTCTTAATCTGGCAACGCCATACTTAAAAAAATTACTTAATTGGTCAGTGACAGTAATTAACAAAGCGACGGAAACTAATAAAACCATTGTTTGTTTTAGTCCGAATTTTCGAAATGAAAGTATAAGAAGAAATATATACAAAGGCACAGCGCTCAACTTATGGGATATAAATTGAAATAAATTATCCCATTGGGGTGTACCCAATCCGTTGAGGTATATGAAAAAGTCTTTGTCTAATTGTAATAACTCTTGAAGCATATTACTTAATCTTCGTATCTAGAGACTTCTCTATCGTAGAAAGCTGTGGCAGCTACTATTAAGTTTTCTGCTTCTTCTTCCAATTCTTTTTCGTCTTCTTTAGAAAATTCTTCAAGCCATTCTACTTCATCATTTTCAAGATTTATTATAAATCTTGGAAACTCGGTATGCACAACAAATATTGCTGTTGGATAATCAGTATTGTCACCCAGTAAAAATTTTGGAAACTCCATAAAAAATGTACTATATAAGTTGAAATTTAATTGCCCAATTAGGTATCGAAACCATTAGGCTGCAATCAGTTTTTTTGTTAAATAATTAAATCGAAGATACAACATAATGGCCGATGCGGTTAAACCCGTTAACAAACCAATCCAAATTCCCGTGCTTTTTAGATCAGTATATAGACACAAATAAAAACTTACAGGAAAACCTATTAACCAATAAGAAACAAAGGTAATAACCGTTGGTATTTTCACATCTTGCAATCCTCTTAATGCCCCTAACACTACTACTTGAATACCGTCTGAAATCTGAAAAAACGCAGCCACCAATAACAACTCGGCTGTAATAATTATAACCTCTGTATTATCAGTGATGTTGGCTACATCATTAATATCTAAATATAAAGAAGGGAACCAAAATCTACCTAATAAGAAAAGTATAGCAAAGAAAATTTCTAATAAAAAGGTCAATAAAAATATAGACTGGGCAATGCGTCTTAGCTCCGTAAAATTCGTCAACCCCTTTTGATTTCCAACTCGAATCATCGCAGCTATACCTAGACCCATACCAAACATAAAG
>CAXBIJ010000427.1:0-1768 GCA_963975675.1 uncultured Maribacter sp.
GCTGGATTAGGTCTCTTGGGTAACATTGTAGGAGACATGAAAGCAGTGGCATGTATAGAAGATACGGCTGTGGCTTTAACTGATTTAAAAGATTTTATTGCAGAGTTCACATTAATTATGAAAGGGTATGATCAAAAGGCAGTGTATTACGCGCATGCTGGTGCTGGTGAATTACATTTGAGGCCTATTCTTAATTTAAAAAAATCTTCTGATGTTGCTTTATTTAGAAACATCACCACAGATGTAGCCAAACTCACAAAAAAATATAGAGGTTCTTTTAGTGGTGAGCATGGTGATGGTATTGTTCGGGCAGAGTTTATTCCTTTAATGATAGGGGATAAAAACTATGAACTTCTAAGAAGAATTAAATCTTACTTTGATCCGCAAGGTATTTTCAATCCAGGTAAAATTGTAGATGCTTACCCGATGGATAAATCGTTTCGATATGATGTAGACCGTGTAGAGCCTGAAATTAAAACACTTTTAGATTTTTCTGATAGTGAAGGAATTCTAAAAGCGGCTGAAAAGTGTAATGGAAGTGGCGATTGCAGAAAAACACATCATATGAGTGGTGGTATGTGTCCTAGTTATCATGCTACAAAAAATGAGAAAGATACCACACGTGGTCGAGCGAATGCCTTACGAGAATTCCTTACAAACCCGAAAAGTATCTCTAAAAACGGATTTGATAGTCCAGAAATAAAAGAGGCTTTTGATTTATGTCTAAGTTGTAAAGCATGTGCTAGTGAATGCCCTAGCAATGTTGATATAGCAACTTTAAAAGCAGAATTCTTATATCAATATCAAGAAACAAATGGGTACCCATTGCGAGGAAAATTGTTTGCATATAACACCAAATTAAACGGTTTAGGTAGTAAAGTTGCTGGTTTAACGAACGCCGTTTATGAGTCTAAATTAGTGGGAGGTTTACTCAAGAAGATAAGTGGTGTGGCTAAAGAGAGAAGCCTACCTAAAGTTTATAGTTTTAATTTTAATAAGTATCTTCAAAATATTGATAGTCATAATATTAATAAAAAAAATAAGGTTGTATTATTCATTGATGAATTTACAAGATATTTAGATGTAGAGGTTGGTAAAGATGCTATAGAGCTATTAGTTGCTTTAGGATATGAAGTGGAGTTATATTTCGCTGAAAGTGGTCGTACTTTTCTTTCTAAAGGATTTTTAAAACAAGCGCAAAATCTAGCTATAAAAAATACGAAAGAGTTAGAGAAGTTTGCTAACTTGGGATTGCCGATTTTAGGACTAGAGCCATCAGCGATTCTTTCTTTTAGAGATGAATACAAACGTATGACGCCCGATAAAGAGATGGCTCAAAAAATTGCAGATCATTCATTTTTAATTGAAGAGTTCTTGGCAAAAGAAATTTCAGAAGGACGTTTGAGTGCAACAGATTTCACTGAAGAAGCTAAGGAAATAAAAATTCATAATCACTGTCATCAAAAAGCATTAAGCAATCAAAAGGTGACTTTTGATATTTTAAATCTGCCTGTAAATTATAAAGTAACTATAATTCCTTCAGGGTGTTGTGGCATGGCAGGTTCTTTTGGCTATGAAGAAGAGCATTATGATATAAGCATGAAAATTGGAGCATTAAAATTATTTCCAGCAGTTTCGAAATCTGCCCATAGTACAATAATTGCCGCCAACGGTACTAGTTGTAGGCATCAAATATTCGATGGTACGAAAAGAATTGCAAAACATCCGGTAAGTATTTTGAAAGAGGCTCTGGTGAATTAGAAATTTT
>CAXBIJ010000428.1:0-1698 GCA_963975675.1 uncultured Maribacter sp.
GCTTCGCTAAAAAAGTTCAGTTTTCTTTTTAGACGTTTCATCTTGCAATATAGACGCTTCAGTTAAAAAGCCGCTATTCGTGCTAGGGTTGTACTGTACATTTGTATCATCAAATAAAAAGAAACATAATACATAAAATATAAAAACATGAAAAAAATAAAATTAATTTTTGGTTTAGTACTAGTAGCGGGAGTTCTTATTTCCTTTACGGCAGAACAAAAACATAGAAAAGAAATGAAGATTGCAAATGCTTCTTTATTCAACGATGTTACTAATCCGTTCGAGGAAGTTTTAAAAGATCAAGCCAATGAAATTATTCTAGTTTCTTCAACAGATCTTAATGTAATCGAAATCGAAGAAGATATAGATTTAGGAATCGATACATCAGAGTATTTACCATATGGTTTTGATGCTTACAAAGGGTATCAAATAGATGTAGCAGATATATGTGTTTTAGAAATAGAGGAAGAAGTAGAATTAGGTTTTGATGTTAATGATTACCTGCCTGCAAATTTCGACCCTTATAAAGTATAGTTTAAATTAGTTAGTTGATTAAGGTTGGTTGATAAAGGCCTTCAAATTTAATTTGAAGGCCTTTTTTGGCTTCAAAAACTAGGCGGCGCATCGACAGTAAAATTGATGTAAATTTGAAAAGCGCTCCTCTAAAGCATATGTCATGATTTTACCGACAGTTAAAAAACAACAGATTATTAAAATTGCCCTTTTGTTGGCAGCTTTGGTTTCCTTGCCCAGAAACATTCATGTATACAATATGATCAGCTCTGGCAACGAACAGTTTGAAAGTGTTTGGGTAGTTGATTTTCTGTTCCGTTTGGTGTTTATGGTCTTTTTCTCTTGGGCAATCTTAGAAATCAATGCCAATGTGGTGTATATTAAATTTAAACTTAGGGGCACCTTTGCTACGGTAAGTATTATAGTGTTGGATTTGGTAATGCTTTTTGCCACCCTAACCCTTTGGAAAGAATTACACCCTATAATAGTCGATAGTCCTTTATCTAATGAGGTCAGGGGCTTTTTGACCTTTGGGTACGTTACCTTGTTAATCGTACTTTATTTCATTGCCAGAATTTTACGCTTACAAGCGAACCAGCGGGTAAGCGATATAGAGAACGAGCATTTAAAACATCAGAATCTACAGAAAGAGCTTACGGCCCTTAAAAACCAGATAGATCCCCATTTTTTATTCAATTCCCTAAATTCGTTGACATCACTCATACGCGATAATGAACCTGCAACCCAATTTGTAAAAAAGCTCTCGTACATGTACCGGTATATTTTACAGAGTGGCGATAGTGATTTGGTGAGCATACGCGAAGAGCTTAAGTATTTAGAAAGTTATACCTATCTCATGAAAACCCGTTATAGAGAACGGTTTGAAATTGAGGTCAATATTGCCGAAGGATTAAAGGGGCGGAAAATTCCGCCATTGGCGCTGCAACTTTTGGTAGAGAATGCCGTAAAGCATAATGAAATTTCAGAATCTAACCCGTTATTGGTTCGGGTCTATTCACGAGAGAATTCTATTTTTATAGAAAACCCATTACGCCCAAGAACAACAATGGCAGAGGGTACCGGTACCGGATTATTGAATTTGAGAAAAAGATACTTGCTCTTACAGCAACAAGATATACTTGTACGTACTGAAAATGGTATCTTTCAAGTAGAACTTCCTTTAAG
>CAXBIJ010000429.1:0-1565 GCA_963975675.1 uncultured Maribacter sp.
AAAGCTAATCGTTTGTCATTGGTATCAAGGGCGTTATCTAATTCTTCAATTGAGGTATTTGAAAGTACATCTTGTAGGTCTTGTGTATCTTCATTGTTCTTTATTCGTTGTAAAAACAATTCGGATAACTCATTAAAATCTGTTTTAACATCAGTTTCGGCTTGTGCTTGTAAATCTGTTTTTGCGGTACAGGACAAAGCAAAAAAAGTAGCAAGAAAATATAATTTAAGTTTCATACTTATTATTTTAGGTTAACCTATCTACGTAATTAATGTGAAATGGTTCATGAAGGCTTTGTCGATATAGATTTAAATTGTTTACATACCCTTTTATAAATTAATTTACTTGTATTAAAACTTTTTTCATCAATTTGCGTAGGTAAGTTGTAAAGCTATAATATTTAAGAGTTACGTTATTTTACCAACTACGCTCTAGTTTTTACTATGATAAGCATAATAATACCGGCACATAACGAATTTGAAAATTTGCAACGTCTCTTTAGCGGTGCAGGTTTTTTGGGGCATGTGAAGCTTACTGAAATTATTGTGGCGGTATCCCCAACAACTACAGATAATACACAGGGGCTATCACATGTAAATAAGGTTCAATTACTTTATTGCGATACTAAAGGCAGGGCAGCCCAAATGAATGAGGCATCTAAAATTGCTAAAGGCGATATATTGGTGTTTTTACATGCCGATGTAGTACCGCCACAAGATTTTATTGATGACATTCAAAAAAGTTTAAGAACAGGATTTGATGCTGGCTTTTTCTCGTATCGTTTCGATAAAGATTACTGGTATTTACGTGTAAATTCTTCGTTTACGTCTAAAGATGGTTTTTTTACCGGGGGTGGTGACCAGTGTCTTTTTATTAAAAAAGATGTTTTTAGAAAATTAGGAACGTTTAATGAAAAGCAGGCCCTTATGGAAGATTTCGAATTCTTTTCGAAAATGAAGAAGCTAAAAGTACCTTATACTATTGTGAAAAATGATTTAATTGTATCGGCTCGCAAGTATGAATATAATTCGTATTTGAGAGTAAATCTTTCTAACTTCCTTTTGGTCTCTCTTTTTAAACTGGGATATCCTGGCGATAAGTTAAAAAACTTACATAACAAATTGATACGAACTCCATACAATGGTTGAAATTATTAATGGAATTCAGCAAATTGGTATTGGTGTACTTGATACCAAAAGTGTATTTAACTGGTATAGAAAACATTTAGGTTTTAATGTGTTACTATTTAAGGATGAGGCTGTTGCTATGTTGATGACTAGATATACTAACGGGAATGCAGAAAGGCGTGATGCATATTTATCCTTAAATATGGTTGGTGGCGGCGGATTAGAAATTTGGCAGTTTAAAGACCGAATTCCCTCACCACCTAAAGTACCAATCAAGTTCGGTGATTTAGGTATTTATGCTATGAAAATTAGATGTGAAAACCTCTTTGAAATGCATGAATATTTAAAACAGTTGAAGGTTACTAGTTTATCTCAAATTATAACTTCAGATAAGCATGCTACAAGCTTTTATTTTGATGACCCTTTTGGTAACAAGGT
>CAXBIJ010000430.1:0-1558 GCA_963975675.1 uncultured Maribacter sp.
TATCTTGAAATGGTTACTTTTAATTGTGTCCCGTACGTTAATTTTAAGGGGCGTTGAACTAGGCCTTTTCCAAAACTTCTTGCGCCCATGATTACCGCCCTATCTAAATCTTGTAAGCTGCCCGATACAATTTCACTTGCCGAAGCGCTGCTGCCATTTACTAAAACCACTAAAGGAATCTCTTCATCAACAGGTTGATTATTGGTGTGGTATTCACGATTAAATTTTTTGACTTTAGATTTAGTTGTGACCACCAGTTCTCCTTTCGGCACGAAAAGGTTAGTTACATTAATAGCTTCTGAGAGTAACCCACCAGGATTATCTCTAAGGTCTAGTATTATTTTTTCGGCACCTTTTCCTTTTAAATCCAGCAAGGCTGCCTTTGTTTGTTCGGTGGCTTTGGCATTGAATTTTGCCAAGACGATGTAACCAGTTTTATCATCGATCATTTTAAAGTAAGGAACCGCATCAACCTCTATACCTTCACGAGTAATAGTAGTTGTATTTGTTTTACCCTGCCTTGTATAGGTAACGGTCACTGATGAACCGTTTGCGCCTTTTAAGAGCTCACTGGCATTTTCTTCAAAATCAGCCACTTTGATGTCTCCAATTTGTATAATCTCGTCTCCTGCTTTTAAACCAGCCTTATCTGCGGGGTATCCTTGGTGTGGCTCTATAATTAACAACTTATCTTTCAATGAACGTACCATTGCACCTATACCAGAATATTCTCCTGCATTATTTATGCGATAGGTTTCAACATCTTGTTCGTTTAAAAATTTGGTGTATGGGTCCAATTCCTCTAACATGTTTTTAATGGCGGTATCCATTAATTCTGCAGGATTGGTTTCATCCACATAATTCATGTTCAATTCTTTGAACAGAGTAGTGAAAATTTCTATTTGCTTCGCTATTTCAAAAAAGTCACTTTTATAACTACTCCCTACAAAGAGAAAGACAATCGCTACAATGGGCACAAGTACTTTTTTACTGAGTATTTTTTTCATTAATCTGGAGCTTAAACTTGTTCAATACGAGCTTCATTTTCTGGTCTAATAGCTCAAAGGAAGGCATATCCTTACCAAGGTATAAAAATAGAAACGCAAAGTTCGCATCTGTATTGTTAAAAACCAACGCTTTATTAAGTCTGTAAGACTCTCGTAATAGGCGCTTTATTCTATTTCTTTTAACGGCACTTTTAAAATTTCTCTTTGAAACGGTAACACCTGTTTGGATAGGAGTTTCTTTCTTTTCAGTAGAGATATAAATTAATTTCAACGGATATACGGAAACACCCTTACCTTCTTCAAACAATTGGGTGAAGAGTTTTTTACTTTTAAGTTTTTCCTTTTTACCGAAGGATAGATCCATTCCTAAATAATTACTATGAAGATTTTGCCCCCTTAAAAAGGAGGCATTGGTATCTTAATCATTACAATATTGCTTACTCCGCCTGCCAAACATTGTTATCCAAATTTATGTCTGCCATTAATTGTGATGGATCGATAACAACAGCTTTTATGGTCGACAAAGGTTTATTGATTACAAAATCATAGGT
>CAXBIJ010000431.1:0-1537 GCA_963975675.1 uncultured Maribacter sp.
ATGCTAGTGTCAAAACTTACCTCTTCAACCGTAGTATCTAAAAATAATCTTTCTAAAAGGTTATAATCTTTTGAAATCATTATAATAAGATCTGCATTCAGGCCTTTTGCGAATGAAAGAACACCATCTTCTATTTTTTTAGATACAACTCTATGAAAACTAATAGGATTCGGTAATTTTTCTGATAGTCGCTGAACTAATTGTTTTTTTTGTAGTTCTATTTCCTCAAAAAGCGGAATATTTGACTTTGTAACATAAAGCAATTTGATTTGTGTTTTCTCTGAGGTAATGTTATTTACTATTTTTTTTATGGTGGCATCATTATAGGCCATCTCAAAATCAATAGGCAAAACCACTTGTGTAAAGCCTTTGAACTTTGCTTTGTCAGGTACCACCAATACATCACATTCTACTTTTGTAATTACATCTCCTGAACGGGTGCCGATGAAAAATTCTTTTAGCTCATTTGCGCCTTTGGTACCCATTATAATGAGATCTATTTTCTTTTCTTCAATATGCTTTCGTATAGTTGACAAAAAATAACCTTGTTCGCATATCGTTGTAAACTGATGATGTTTTTTTTTTGGATGAAATCGTAGTTATGAATTTTTCTAAGTCCTTTAATTTTTGATTAATGGCTTTGGGGTCTAATTCTACTAGAATATTTGTGCCAAAGTCATAAACTGGCTTTTCTGTAAAGTTAGAACCTTCTACATCGACAAATATGATGAAAAAGTGGCAAGTAGTTTCTTTAAATAAGTCAAGTGCATAACGAATGGAATTCTTAGAGTTCTTGGAAAAATCAGTTGGGATTAAAATATTTTTCATCTGTTCTAAATTTATATACCAAGAAAAATAATGGTGATTATATGAAATAACAATGATTTTGATCAGCTCCAGACAAAGGCAAGCTATTCATGAATTACAAAAAGAGGTATCGTAGTATAAAAACTTAACTTTTCAATAGTGGTATCAAATAATAGCTGTTGAAAAAAGTTTAGGTTTTTGGCTACCATGGTTAGCATATCTATTTGATTATCGCCTACAAAATTTAGAATGGCTTCTTTGATATTTTTATTGGAAACACTTTGAAAAATAGGTGTGTAAGGGAATATTTCTTCCAAATAATCTTGTAAATATTCCTTATTTTTTTCTTGAGCGCTTGTAAGAACCCCATTCGATTGTGATACGTTTAAAACATTGAAATTGGCCTGCGAAATTCGCAGCTGTTCCGAAAACGTATTTAATATGGGGTGAGTGTAAAAGATATTATAATCGGTTGCGAATGCAATTTTTTTTGGTTTTGTAAGCGGTGCATTTTCAGGTATTATCAATACATTTCAGATTACTTGGGTTATTACATTACCGGTATTGCTGCCCACTACCGCTGTTTTAATACCCGATATTCCCTTTGTACCCATAACTATAAGGGCTATTTTTTTATCATAGACCGTTTTTCTTATGATATCTATAAAATTGCCATATTCATAAAGAATAATAAGATGGTGTTTTTCGTTGTCGAGTAATTGCTCGACCC